>CBFHHG010000030.1:0-20120 GCA_965655585.1 Candidatus Arcticimaribacter sp.
AAGATAGGGTGCGGTTCCTCCGCTAATTTCAGTTTGCAATGCACCATTACACAGGTCATTAGTAGCGGTTATTGGATCTGAATCAAGTATGATAAAGGTTTCTGTGTTGACACAATTGCCAATAGTAACTTCTAATGTGTAGGTTCCTGGTTCTAAATTAATGATGCTTAAACTGGAGCTTGAAAAACCGTTAGGCCCCGACCAACGATAGGAATAACTAGAGTCTACATTAGCCCGAACCGCTGTTATTGCATAAGACGGTATCAGGCTTGAGGGCGGAATAATTGAGCTGGAGATGTTGGCTGCAAGCGTAAAAGCAATTCCAGGTGTATCTGCACCTAAACGAATGGTCGTAGGATTCAGAAGCGAGGCGGTTACCGTACTAGGAGTTTTACCAACCACCTCTTCGTTTATTTGGTCGACTAATGCTTGGGTAACCTCAGCTAATGTTTGTGTCGTTCCTCCAAAAGTTGAATTGATTACCGTATGCTTGTAATTAATCCCATTTATTGTGACTTCATAAACATCACCTAAGGCGGGTTGATTAGTAAATGAAATTTGACTAAGCTGAGCTTGAGGAGAAATTCCTCCACCTATTCTTAGATCTAAATCAGGTGATACATCTGGAATAATGATCGAGCCATCGTTACCCCCTGGGCAGCTGATATTATTTATATCATTAGCTTCGATAAATGCCTTATCAATTATTGGGTTCGGTGTAACTTCTATGGCTCCTGAAATTGATGCCTCTGGTGCACAAAAACTACCCGTAGTTTCAACAGTATAAGTAAATACAGTTGATCCAATTACAGTTACGAGTGGACTTCCGGAAATAGTAAGAGAATTTCCAGACTGACTATAATTCACTCCACTTGGAAGCCCCGATACATTAAAACCAGCAGCATTACCCTCAAATTCATAGGTAATTGGAGTTATCGCATTACCAACGCAAAGGGCATCTGCACCTATTTGATTATCCGTCCCAACGGCAGAAGTACGTGTAAGTGATGCGTTGGGTACGATTGTAATTTCTCCAATTACAGTTATTGGACTACAGTTTAAACCTGTAGTCGTAATCATATAGGGAAGTGTAGTCATCGTAGTATATTCTACCGATGGTATTCCTGAAATCGTAATTGTTCTATTAGTTGGATTTAAAACCGCTGAAATTCCTGAAGGTAAACCCGTCTGAGTAAAGCCTGTTGCACTCCCACCCAATAAATATTGAATTGGTGTTAGTGGGTTTGCGGTTCCTGAATTACAAATGGTTTGCCGATCAGTTCCAGCACCCGAAATCAATTGGATACTATGCAAGGGTAAAACCTCTATAACTCCCGTTACTGTTGCTTCGGGTTGACATTCATTCCCAGAAGTAGTTACTGTGTAGTTGTATTCTGTGGGAACCGTTACGTTATCACTTGGAGTTCCAGAAATATTAATTGATGAACCCGAAATTGAGTAGGTTACTCCATTGGGCAATCCTGATACTACTGCCGAAGTAGCTCCTTGACCAAAAGTATAAGATATCGGCGTTATCGCACTTCCCTGACAAACCCCAGTTACACCTCTTTGGTTATCCGTTCCTGAAACAGACAATAAGGTAATCTTAGAATTTGGATGTATCGTAATCACACCTGAAATACTAAAGCTTGTGCAGCCAGGAACACCCGTTGGGGTAAGTGTATAAGGATAACTTGTTGTTGTATTTACCTCAAAAGTTGGTGTGCCAGCAATGGTTATTGTTCGATTCGTTGGGCTCAAGGTTGCCGATATTCCAGCAGGCAAACCTGTTTCAGTAAAACCTGTTGTACTTCCTTGTAAAACATATTCAATAGGAATTAAAGCATTTGCGGGACCAGAATTGCATATCTCTTGATTATCGGTACCTGCAGCAGACACAAGCTCTAAGAGTTGAGTAGGAATAACTTCTATTCTTCCAGTCAATATAGCCTCAGGTTCGCAAGAATTTCCAACGGTTCTTACTTCATAATTATATACTGTTGTAGCCGTTGTTCCAGCATTTGCAATACCAGAAATAGTGAGTGTTGTTCCTGAAATAGAATAATCAACACCAGGAGGTAAACCAGTTGCAAAGGCTGAGGTTGCCCCTTGGCCAAATTCATAAGAGATTGGGGTAATCATCGTACCCACACAGATTGCGGTAGTAGCTGATTGGTTATCCGTCCCCACAGCAGAAGTCAATGCTAAACTAGAACTTGGAATCACTGTTATTGAGCCTGCAATTGTATCCCCCGCACAGTTAATATCATCGGTTGTAGAAATAGTATACGGATAAGTCGTTGCACTATTTATAATTGCAGTAGGCGCTCCAGAAATAGTAATCAGGCGAGAAGAAGGATCATAAGTAGCAGATATTCCATCAGGCAACCCCGATTCAGTAAATCCAGTAGCACTTCCTCCTAATTGGTACTGAATGTTGGTTAACGTATTTAATGATCCGGTATTACAAATTGTTTGGTTGTCGGTTCCAAGGGCAGAAGCGAGTTCGATAGAGGCATTTGGCTCAACCGTTATTGTCCCAGTTAGTTCAACTTCTGGAGTACATCCATTTTGGTTGTTGAACGTACGAACGGTATAAGTGTATATAGTTGATACTACTATATTATCCGAAGGAGTCCCGGAAATGACCAATCCGGTCGGAGTACTGTAGCTTGAAATTACTCCATCTGGCAGATCAATGGCTTGAGCAAATAGTGCATGCTCTACATCATAAACAATGGGTGTAATTGATGCTCCAACACAAAGGGTTTGGTCGTCATCAGAACCGGTAGCCAGCGTAGCTGTGGATTGAGCAGTAACAGTAATTCGCCCTATTGCAGAAACATTATTGCAAATTATTTCCCCACCCGAAGTAGTTACGGTATAATCATAAACACCCGGATCTGCAGTTACGGTTCCAGTTAAAGTAAGTGTTCTGTCTGGACCGCTAGAAGATGAAATGTTACTGGTTATTCCACCAGTGTAACCAGTTGAATAGGATCCTGATAAAACAAAGCCTGGAACCTTTGCCCGAATCTGTAAAACATTTGGAGAAGTGGTTAAAGCTGTTATGAAAGAACCCGAATCTGAATTAATTGCAGCAGCAAGACCAACCACTACGTCATTCGCAGAATCAGATGTTGTAAGAGTGTTATAAGTGTACAACTGACCACTAAGTTCAAGATAAAACAATTGGTTTAATGTTGTAGAATTTCCTGAATATTCAATATCTATGATATGATGCGTTGAAGAAAATACACCTGAAATTCCGTCTGGCAAATTAGAAGCTGAAGCTGAATTTGGAAACCCTCCGATACGGTATTCGACACCGTTTAGGAATGATCCTTGACAAAGGGACACATCATCTAACCCAATATCAACATCTAAGGTGGCTGGGCCAGGAATGATTACATAGAGCTGACCCACCCCAGTATCACAAGCTTCTACTCCGGTTGCCAAAATACGAACAGCGCCGGAAAAATCATTTGCCCAAGTGAGTTGACCCGTTTCAGATGTAAGGGATGAAATTACCCCTGCCGTTACATTATCCAAAGACCAAGTCACCGATTGATCGGATAGAAACTGAGTGACATAATTCCCTGTGGGAGGGCAAGAAGGGATAAAGGTCGGTGCTTGGGTTAGTATATTAGGTGAAGTGGTGTTTTCTTGAGCAATTTGGACAGTAGAAAAAGAAGTTACTCCGAGTGTTCCATCACAATTAATTGCCTGTGCTTGAATGTTTAAGCTCCCCCAAAAACCAGAATTCCAGGATACAACACCTGTTGCACTATCAATGGTTCCGGGATTACTTACTCCAGTAATTCCTCCTCCAGGCACTACATTTTGAATACTCCACTGAATCGATTGATAATCACTAATTCCGTTTAGAGCGGTAGAAAAATATCGTGTATCCGGTGTAGTTGAGGTTATTTGACATTCTGGTGATGCACCAGTAGTTTCGCCACAAAAATTAAGGTCAAATGCCTCGGGTGGCGAAAGAGCAGTCGCTGGAGTTGCTGGGAGAGTCTCTGGAATAATTTGAATTTGTGTATCCAACCAATCAGAATTTCCTCCACAACTCAACTCACGAACACTTATGGTGACGGTACCAGAATAAACATTGTTCAAGGTTACTTGCCCTGTATTCACATCGATAGATCCTGCTGCACCGGGAGAAATGGACCACTCATAAACTGGAGGTGCGATGGATACATCCGAAGAGCAAACGAAAAAATCAACCACTGAGGTCGATCCAGCTCCTGTATTTTGACATCGTGTATTATTATACCACAAACCAGATTCTTCAAAAACAGTGTTTTCAATATCATCCGTCCCCATCCGAATATAGTCTGGGGTAGTTGCTGTTGCAATATTAGAAACTGTATATTGATAATTGACACTTGTACAGGGTGATATACCATTAGCCGTTATCGTCAAATTAACTCCTCCCGAAGGGGTACCCGACAAGACATAATTGGTTCCTGATGAGGTGAAAGTCAATCCAGATCCAGTAATGCCGCTTATAGACAACCCGCTGGCGGTTCCATCAAATTCAAATACAGCATCAATAATAGGGTCCCCAGCACAAACCAACTGAAGCGGTCCAGGTCCAGCTATTTGTGTAATGGTAGGCCTTGGGTCTACTCTGATCATTGCTACTGTGGAGGTTGCTGTACAACCAGGGGAAGCAGGGTTCGATACAAGTACACGGTAGTAGGTTGTAACCGAAGGATTCCATGTTGTTGTGTCATCAAAGTCTAAGCTTGTTTGGGTATTGGCTAGATCGGTAAAAATTACATTATCGGTAGACTGTTGCCATTGGAGGTTATGAACTGTTGGAGAAACTATACCTGTTAAGTTTAGTGTCGTTGGCAGGGTACCTTCGCAAATAATCTGATCACCAATTACAGTCCCGCCTACCACTTCGTCATACACAGAGATTAAGATTGAATTGGTTGTGTCGCTGCAGGTCAAACTAGAATAAGTACTTGAAGCAACTCTTCGATAAAACATATCTTGGGTTAATCCAACTGGTGTATAGCTTTCAGCTGTTGCTGAAGGAATATCTTCCCAACTAATATTATTGGGTGCTTGTTGCCATTGATAACTAACTATTCCAATACTACTACTAGCGTTGCTTCCACTTACTCCAGATGAAAGGGTTCCTGGTGAAGTATCATAACAAATATTCGTGCTTTGATTGGTATCTAAACTTCCGGGATCAACATCATTGAGTTCGATGGTATGCACCGAGCTATACTCCATACAGCCTGACCCGGCTGAAGAAAAAACAACTCTTCTATATTGTGTTGTTCTTGAAATTGTAGGTGGATCATAGCTTAGATCTACCGCAGCCGGAATATTTGTAAAAGTTCCTCCAAAATCAATAGATTGTTGCCATTGATAACTAAGTCCAGGGAATGATGTACTGTTTGACACTGTTAGACTCAAAGGGATTTCGTTAGCGCAAACTATTTGATCCGCTTGAAAAATATTTCCGCCAATTAGTTCTGGAGTAACGGATATCAATATGGAATTGCTCAAATCTTCACAATAATGACCGTTGATTGTACTAACTACTTTTCTTCTAAAATAAGTGTCTTGTGAAAGACCTGGAGGAGAATAGGTTGTCCCAGTCGCCGATAGAATATCATTCCAAACAACATTATCAGATGAACTCTGCCATTGATAGTTTCCTGTTGCGGTTGTAGGTATTAACAATCCATTGACACTTCCTGACAACACTGAAACTAAGGCTGAAGGTGTCTCTCCAAAGCAACGTGATTGAGCACCCGAAATACTTCCTGGACTCAGGCTATTTTGCTGAACGAGCAGGTCGGTTCTTACCGAACATCCAGCTCCAAAGGTTGAAATTACTGTAACGGTTGTATTACCTGATAAATTAGTTGCTGGTGTGAAGGTGTTATTAGCACTATCTCCTTGATGAGAAATATTATCTATAAAGAATTCATAAGTTGTTAGAGGCACCGGAGTAGCAGTAAACGTTAGAATTTCTCCATCACAAAAAACATCACCTACTGAATCAGATGACAGTGCTATACTTACAGGAGATAGTATTGTAATACTGGCTGCCCCAGAAAAAGCAAAATTTCCACTCCCAGTATCTGTTACTCGGACCCGATAATAGGTTACACCTACAGGTGGGTTCCAGGCGGTGGTTGCAGCTGTAAAAGATAAGACTTCTGATGTGTTAGCAATAGGGGTATATGAAATGTCGTCTGGAGACATTTCCCATGCATAATTTATAAAGGTATTCGAAGTTGCACCTGTTAAAACAAGAGCATTGGGGAAAAGAGCGTTACATAATGTTTGACTCTGAAAAACGTTCCCCGCATTCAGTAAAGTAGTGACGGTAATCGTAATCGGATTTGTCACATCCTCACAAGAAGTTCCGCTCAAACTTGCAATTGCTTTTCTGCGATAGTTGGTCGTTTGTGCAAGCGCTGGCGGAGAATAACTAGTATTCGTAGCTCCAACGATCGGAAGCCACGAAGTTCCGCTGTCTACCGATTGCTCCCATTGGTAAATTATACTCGCATTACTACTTGATGCGTCACTTCCCGTTGTACCATTCCCAAGGGTTCCAGGTGTATTTCCTTGGGTAATTATGCTGTTTTGAGAAGGGTCTAAAGTTCCTGGGTCTAAGTCCACTATAAAAGCTACATGCTCAGTTGAAAGTCCGCTACAACTTGAAGTGGATCCAGAATAGGTCAATCTTCTATACCGCGTCGTCACAGCGGGGTCAGGTGTATAACTTGCTTGAACAGCTCCAGGAATAGAAGTAAAGGCTCCACTGGGGTAAGCAGCCTCTTCCCATTGATAAGAAATGTTGGTTGCCGAAGTACTTCCGCTAATGGTTAATGGAATTGCTGCATCTGTAACACACAACACTTGATCACTAATATTCATTGTTCCTCCTGCTATAGCGGGAGTAATATCAATAAAAATTTCATTACTAATCTCTGAACAGCTAGCACTAGCAATTGTATTTGAGGCAAGTCTTCTTAAAAAAATACCTGTTGACAAGGAAGATGGGATCATAAAATCCGCATGATTGGCACCAATAATTGGACTCCAAGTCAATCCATCTGTTGAACTTTGCCATTGATAGGCAGAGGTAGCTACTAAATTAAACGGAATCCCATTTGCAGAAGCTGGAGTTATGGAAGAAACCACTTGACCAGATACCCCAGCACATACCAATTGATCCCCAGAAATAACCCCAGGATCAACACTATTCTCTCTTAAGGTCATGTCAATTCTTCGAGAACAACCACCCGCTGTTCTAGCTATAAGCGAGATGGTCTGAGTTCCTGTCAGACTGGGGAAGCTGATCGTTGGAGAAGCTGAACTTGAAAATAATAAACCATCCCTATAAAACTCAAAGAGGCTGGCACTTCCAGTTGCAGTAAACGATACAGGGTCACCGGTACAGTAAACTCCATTTACCGCATCTGAGGTAAGAGTTACATTTTCAGGTAAAACAGTTACCGTTGAAACGCTTGAAAACGCATTACAAGAGGGGCTCAGTGTTCCAACTCTTGCTCGATAGTAAGTAGTGAATATTGGTGTGTATGAACTGGTAGCTGTAAAGGTTAATAAATTCCCCAAAACGCCAATATCAGTAAAATTTACACCGTCGGTAGAAGCTTGCCATTCATAAATAATTCCAGGTACAGAAGTAGCACCTGTAAGTTGTAAGGTTGCAGGAACATCACCGTTACAAATAGTTTGCGTCCCCATAGTTGTTCCGGGAATTATTTGAACTTCAACTTCAATTGAAATAGCATTGGTTGAAAAACTACAGTTTGAGCCCGTGCTAGAATCACTGTTAATAGCAAAGCGTCTAAACTGGGTATCCTGTGTAAGGTTTGGGGGTGTATAGCTAAGGTTCGTTGCACCAGCAATATCGGTCCATCCACTTCCACTCACATTCTGTTGCCATTGATAAGCGATTGCACCTCGAGAGGCCGTAGGATCTATACTTGCCCCGATACCTAAAGTTCCCGGAGAAGAATCATAACAAATACGAGTGTCTATAGAGGTGTCTAAGCTTCCTGGATCCAGATCACTTATTTCATTAATAAAAACCGAGCTAAATTTTTCGCATGTACCACCCCCATTATGCATCACCCTTCTTCTAAAATAAGTAGTTGTTGTAACACTACCTGTATTATAGGTATCACCAGTAGCTGAGGGAATATCGGTATACGTCGCCCCTGCATCTATTGATCTTTGCCATTGTAAAACATAATCAACTCCTACTGTCCCACCCGTCACACTAAGGTTGATACCAGGAAATCCTGAACAAATAAACTGATTGGGTTGATCGATGATCCCTCCTGAAAACGAGGCCCCAGTAAGGGTCAACACGGTAAACGTAATATTAGTTGTTGGAATAGGAGTGCCTGAAAAATCATAATCAAATCGTTCGCCATAATAAACATCACCGTCTTGAATAGTAGAGGTCGTAAAACTTGGTGTTGCATCATTAAACTTGACTATGTCTGTAACTCCTCCGCGAACTCGATAAATGATATACCCCTGTGCCACTCCAGAGACCAAGTCTAACGTTATCGTAACACTATCGCCCGCACAAATTGTCTGATTGGAGGTATTCCCTACTGAAGTCGAAATTCCACTGGCAACCTGTCCCTTTACAAGAATACTGCAAAGAAGAAAAAACAGCAGAACAAAAGGCTTTGAATATTTATAATCCATAGGGGAGTATTAATACGTTAAAACTTCCTTTGTTACTCTGTTTGGACTCTTCGGTCTTTCTACATGGCAGTAATGATAAAATATTATACCCACTGAAAATCAGTTTGTCCTCTGGGTTTACAGCACGAACTGAATGTGTTAGCTGGTTTGTTTTAGGTGCAGTTGTTTTGGTAACTTTTATGTTTTTTAGACTAAGAAAAGGTGAACATAGAACCTGTAAAAACACAACGTGCATCCCAAGAATATGGGATAGGGGAAGAAAACAAAATTGACGAAGTTGGGGAAACTTCATAAATAGGTTAGGTTAAGATTTGGATTGTAAAGATATAAATTATAGTAAACAATTTATTCCTTGTACATTCTTTTTAACGTAAAAAATAAGATAATCGTATTTAGAGCACTGAAGATTTAACTGTAAGTCACTGTTTAGTAGTAGTTGTCCGTCTGAAGACGATTGTATTGACCACGTTTGTTTCGGCGATAAATACTGAAGTCAAAGGTGATAAACAACTCAAAAATACTAGGAGAATATACAATTCCTGGCGATTTGAATGGAAGGTTATAGAGAATTCCAAAGTCAAAATTCTCAACCGCAAGTCCGATTGAAACTCCAATATTATTCAAGGCGAACGAATTTAGTGAAGCAGCTTGCTCGCTTATACCAATTGAAAATTCGCCTAACTGAAAATCTTGAGAAAGATAAATCAGTAAGGCATCACCGTATTTGGTAAAAGAACCATAGGCATAGAGATAAGAATACCGAGGTAAGTAACGGGATTCATAGGGGTTCAAATCAAATTCATATGCACCTTGTAAAGATACTTGTATGGGTTTTTCAAAAGGAATTTCTTTATTATAAGAAGTGTTGGGTTTGTTTAAATGTTTGAACGACAAGCCTGCCATATACTTTTCAGTATGTAAGATAAACGATGCCCCTAAGTCAAAATAATTTACACTACTGATTACCGGTGCTAATGGGTCAATGGATTCAGAATTAATAAAGCCTGTAGATGTGTTTAATTGATCCTCAAAAATCAGATTTGCAGGGTTAACAGAAGAGCTTCCGAAACCTATGGTAACTGCTGGTAAGAAAAAGGTGTTATTATCGAACTGAAGTTTATATACATAAGAGATATTAGCAAGGTTAGTAGTCAAACCCGTCGTTTGAATTTTAAACGAATTGATATCAACTCCTAAGCTAAAGCCTTGATCTTGAAACGTCATCGTTCCAAAAAAGTATTTATTATCCAGCTTATCGTATTCGTTCAACTTTATTGTATTATACAAAACTCCTACTTTATTCAAGCTATTGAATCCAAAATAGCTGGGATTGGATTTTTGCATGAACTTGGAATGGTTAACAATATATTCTTCTTGCGCATAGAGTGAGCCGCCCAAAAGATAGGCAGTAAATAAAACACAATAGGTTATTATTTTACTATGCATTAATTAATTATTATAAAGGTTCCACTTTCTTCAACTACTGTTTCTCCGTCAAGTAATACACCCGATGCAGTAAATATGTAGTAGGGCGAGTAAGGTGCTAAGGACCCATCCCATCCTATAATAGAAATTCCTCTTACGTTTGTCAAATCTGCTTCTTCAACAAATTCATTGAAAATGACATTCCCTCGGTAATCGTAGACACTAAAAGTCATATTACTGAAACCACTAAACAAAGGCCTGAAATTATCGTTTACTAAATCATTATTTGGTGTAAATACATTAGGCACCATTACACTATACCCTTTTCCTACGGCAATAGGCTCTGTAATCTCTTCGGAGCATCCTATATCGTTGTATATACGCAAGGTTGCAAAGTACGTTCCTGACACTCCATAAGCGTGTCGTACAGGTGTTATACTGGTAGTACTTGTTTCCACAAGGATTGGAGGTGAATTATCTCCAAAGATCCATTCCGATAAAACATACGGATCGGTAGATGCATTGGTAAAGGTTACTTCCTCCCGTGCTAAAATATTTGAGGAAGCTTGGAAATTTGGAGAGGTATAGGTAAAGTTTGGTTCTCCGATACCCCGATTGATTTGTGTCGTAATCCAACACCCTTCTTCGTTTACTATTTTAAAGTCGGCAGATTCAATTGCATTTACAATAGCAACAGACCAAGAGTAGTTATTTAAACGAATTACATCCGATGAAGGAATTAAAATACCGTTGTAATAGAAGCTCAAGTTTCCGTTGTTATTATCAAAAACTTCAACCTCTAGCCTACCGTAATTACCAGAACAAAGGTCTTCGTCTACAAAAGGTCCATCGATGATATACAGTTCTCGATTTGGAGTTACCTGTATAATTTCATCGTAGTACAAGTAGTCGTTATTTGTGAAATTACCTCCTGTTGTACAAGCTGCTGCAGCTGGATTTAAAGAGGTAACCACCATCTTATAATTTCCGGGTAGTAAACCATCGAGAGAGGTTCTATTTTCACTGCCTGGAAGCGCGCGATATCCTGGGTTGGCTGCATTAGTTAGACTCGTAGGATCTTCAACATACCAATTGATGATATAGGGCAATAAACCACCCGATAGCACTACTCCAATACGCCCATCGAGCCCACCACTTGAACAATCTGGAGGTAGGGATTTAACAGATACTGTTGGATCTGCTGGATCTGTAAGGTTACCCGTTACAGAGAATGGAATTACAACATCATCAACAACTATACTGAGCGGAGTAGCTCCTGAAGAAGTATCACAAGAATCGTAAGAACATCCATTCGCATCCGTTATTTTAACACAGTAATTTCCAGCAGGCACATTGGTCAGGGTTTGTCCAAAGAATTTTGATGAAGAAACCGTAGGATCATTTGAAGTATAGGTCCATTCGAACTGATAAGAAGGTAAGCCGTTTACAATGAACGGAACTCCACCAGAAGCTAATGCTTCTATTTCATCAACAAGGCCGGTACATATGTCCGTTTCAAATACGGTTTGTCCAATATAGGTTATCGGTAAATAATCTTGAATATCAAAGAAGTAAACTTCGGAACAGGCCGTTAATGTACTTGACGCTGGAAGACTCTCCGTAACACTCAGAGTATATTGATCGGCTGGTAAGTTCGGATATCGATATACAAACCCTTGTGGTTTTGGATCTAAGGTTCCGTCATTGTCAAGATCCCAAGCCCCTGGATTTCCAATAGCTGTTCCGGATTTAGAAAGTAGCGTGATTTCAAAACTATTTGAGCCTAAGTTTCTGTTTAAACTTTCACTAATACTAAACAGAACGTCTGTAGTAAATCCTGTTCCGTAATTATCGCACAAGGCAGGATTGTTCTCAATTGTTCTGAAATTCACAATCTGAATAGAACTTTCTTGTAGTATAATATTCTTCGTTCTTAGTATTCCACCACAGTTTCCTGAGCGTCCATCGGATACTTCTGCACGATAAATCCCTTCAGGAAGGTTAGAGACAGTAGCAGGATTTTGATCTAACGAGGTAAGGGGAATCCAATCGACTGTTGTAGTTGCTGTTGTATTCGTTCCTGTTCCTGCAGTAACTGTAGTTGCTTTATATTCGAACCAATTGATCGTTAATGGAGGTTGTACATTTTGAATATCCAACGCAATAATACTTGTAGCATTGTCACATCCAACCTGAGTTACATCAATATCGGCGATATTTAGTGGTGCTGTATTACCTACGACTCCTATTTCAAAAGAACCTGTTATAGAAGGACAACTTATGGTGCTTCCATCTGTTATTTCATAAAAATAAACACCCGGTTCGCTCAATTGAATTGATCCTGAAACAGCAGGGTTTGTTCCCCAAACTGGGAATAAATTGATCGCAGGAACTATGGTTGGGTTCGAGTAAATTCGAATCTGTACATTGGAGGGGTCTATAAACGTACCGGGTCCTGTTTCATTGAAAATAACACTCCCAGGAGTTGGAACAGAGCAATCAATATCAGTGACTGTAGTATCGAAAATTAATTCTTGGGTAATATTAAATGTTATCGAATTAATTAAAGAAGTTGCAACACAACCAAAAGCATCTTCAATTTCAACTGATGGAGCAATTGTGCTGATTAAGGAAGTGTCAATATCAGCAAAAATTACCTGCCTATCTCCAGCAGCAAGGGTAGTATAGGATAGCTGTCCGCCATTTAAAGTAACGGTATAAGGTCCTTGATTAGGGGCACCTCCAGCGATATTAAATTCTAAATAGCCTAAGTCTCCAAAACAAACTGGATTAACTCTGAGAGCTGTATTTTCTGTCAGGCGCATTGCACTCGGGTTGATTACCTGAACCGTTTTAAATACCGTACAGGTTGTTCCATCTGGCCCCACATCATCTAAAGTAAAGGTGTAAAATCCAGACACACCGTCAGAAATACTAATTGTACCCCCAATATTATTTACTACCGCCCCAGTTGGAACAACTGGAGTAATTGTATAGTTGCTGTTTCCACCGGTTGCATTAAAGGTAAAGGCAGCATCATTATCTCCGCTACAACCTAAGAAGTACACATAGTCAGCTGTACTCGAGGCTATTCCAGAAGTGTTCAATTGAAGTCCTGCGATGAGGGGTGAATTGAGCTCTAAAGGTGGATAACCTCCAACGGTAAACGATTTAGTATCTGAGCAGCCTAGGATTAAATCAGTTATGATTACTGTATATACATCCGGCACAAGGTTATATATATTGGGTGTTGTAGCAATTGTAGTAGAAGCAGCAGAACTTGTCCATTGGTACGAGTATACATTTGAACCTCCAGTAAACGCACTTTGGAAAGTACCTGATGCAGGGCGAGTAAGCTCTATACTTCCGTTCCCAATAGTAGCTGTTGAACAATAACTATCCGTAACACCATCATTGAGATCCCAATGAGCAAATAGTAATTGTGTAGGGATTTCAATAGCTTCACGAACGGCTAACAAACAGGTTTGATCGGTAACTTCAAGAACATAGTCATCACCAACCGCAAGTCCAGTATACACCTTCCCTCCATTAGTAACTACCGTTGGTCCAATCTGAACTCCGTTGTCATCTTCTAAGATTAAATTATATGGTGGGGTTCCACCTGTAATAGTCGCTTCGAAAGAACCTGTTGTACCCCCGCATGCATTGATGACAATTACAAGTTCTGGTGGTTCGGTAACCGTAAGGGCAGCAGAAGTTTCAGAACAACCATTGAGGTCTACTGTTAGGAAATAATCTCCAGCTGAAAGGTTGAAAATACTTAAGTTCGAACTTGTAAAGCCACCCGGCCCAGTCCAACTATAACTATAATTTAAAGCTCGATTATCTCTTGTAGTTGCAAGGGTATTACTTACACTAGTTGTTTGCGCTACATTAACCGAAGTATTCAAGGCAATCCCTCCTACATCAGCAGTAAGTCTGAGTCCACCAACAAGTGGAGTTCCATTTGGAACAGCAGTTGCGTAACTTTCGTTTGGTGCAACGGCGTTGTTGATTTCATCAGCAAGCTCATTACTAATCACTTGGAAATCTTCTGGGATAAGACTTAAGAAAGCACTAGCTTTTACTGTATACGTATAGGTATTACCACCAAACGAAACCGAAATGATATCGCCGATAGTTGGAGTTCCTGTCAGTGTAATTTCATCAATTTGTTTGACGCTCAATAAACCGCCGCTGATGCGTCTTTCATATGCTGGCAGGGTTGCATCAGGAATAATAATCGATCCGTCATTCCCTCCAAAACATGTTACATTGGTAACATCATTTGCAATAATGTAAGTATCGTCAATTACTGGGGTTGGAATTACGCCTATAGACCCCGAATGAACTACATCTGGTGCACAGGTAGCAGCATATGTAATTATATAAGGATAAATCGTTGTACTCGTGACGGTTACATTTGGTGTTCCTTGAATACTTACCCTATTGAGGGTTAAGCCACCGAAGGACGCTGTTACTCCATTTGGTCTTCCATTTGGCCAAGTAACTACTGGTAAAGCCCCCGCTGCAGGGTTGAATACATAATCAACTGAAGTTATTGGTGTATTGTTACAAACTGGAAGTTGGTTTTCTAATCCGCTGACCAAAACCATTTCTGGTGGTGGTGTTACACTGATTGTACCGTTGACAACATCTGGAGAACAACCACTTGATGTAATCGTATACACATAATTTGAAATGGTTAGAGAAGACAAAGAGGAAGATGCCTGTGCCGCTCCCTGAATTGTTAGGGTTCTCGAAGCATTAATACTGTAGCTAATTCCTGGAGGAAGACCGGTTACAATTGCTGTTCTTGCTCCATTTTGTAATTCGTAAACAATATCGGTAAGCGCTTTCCCAACCGGAAGACCACTCACACAAACATTTTGGTTGTCGGTACCTACCGCCGAAGTCAAGACGATTAAATCTTCTGGGATGACTTCAATACTCCCCGTTAATCTGATTTCTGGAGCGCAATTACTCCCAGAAGTAATAATTTCGTAATTGAAGATAGTCGTTGTTGTCAAGGTTACCGATGGCGCACCGGATATTATAAACTCATTGGTTCCTGAATTTGTTGCAGTTAAACCTGAGAGGGGGCCTGGCGATGTCCAATTGAAATTCACTGATGTAGCACCTCCTTCAAAACGATACAGAATATCTTGTATAGGAGTATTCACACATATTGCTCCTAAACCTGTTTGGTTTGTAGTTGAAGAAGCTGTCATTAAACGCAAAACAGGCAACGAATTAACTGTAATACTTCCTGTAATCGGAGGTGCTGCATCGCAGTTACCAAAAGTATTTATGGTGTAGTTATAAATAACTGTTGGGGAAGCAATTGATGTGGCAGATGCAGTAACAGAACCGGTTATTAAAATTGTATTTGATGCTGTTCTAGAGAACCCTATCCCCGGAGGTAAGCCTGTAATTATTGCACCAGTGGCACTTCCACCCAATTGATATTCTATCGGAGCAAAAACGGAAGTCACAGGACTGAGTGGGTTAATTTGATTGTTCACACAGACTATCTGATTTTCGGTCGCAGCGGCTGAAATTAAATCTATGGTTTGGTTTGGTTCTATTTGAATTCTTCCCGTAAGAACTATTTCAGGAATACAATTACTCCCCATCGTGGCTATTTGGTATTCAAATATTGAGGTTTGGGTAACTGCTGTCGTTGGTGTGCCAGAGATAACGAATTCAGTAGTCCCTGAGTTAGTAAATGTAAGCCCAGAAGTAGCAATCGTATTTGATAGTGTCCCTGTCCAAGAGAAATCAAAGTTTGTTGCACCGCCACCCAATTGATATACAATTGTTTCGATTGGAGTTGCATCACAAACATAATTGAGCCCGGTTTGGTTTGCTGAAGTCGAAGAACTAGTAAGTGTAAGTGTTGGTAAAGCCGATACGTCAATCGATCCAACTGCTGTAACATTAGTACAATCCCCCATCGTTGTAATCAAATAATTGTAGAGTGTTGGGGTTGCCGATGCATTTATTGCACCAGAAATAACCAGCGTTTTTGAAGGGGTTATGCTATAATTTAACCCTAGAGGCAATCCTACTACAGTTGCATTGGTAGCTCCACCGCCCAATTGGTACTCAATAGGAACGTAACTGTCCGTTCCTGCTGTAAGTGGATTGTCTTGATCGCCTATACAAACAAACTGATTTACAGAGGTTGGAGATGAAATTAAGGTTAGTGTATCTATTGGATTAATTTCTACACTTCCTGTTAAAACGAGTTCTGGAATACAATTACTTCCAACGGTTTCTATTTGATAATTATAAATTGTCGTTTGTGTAACATTGGTTGTCGGAGTTCCACTAATCACAAATTGGTTCGTCCCAGAAACGATCGCCGTAACCCCTTGACCATCTAGCGTATTAGACCCTAACCAGGTGAAATTGACTTGAGTCGTAATCGGTATTGTTGAGCTGTGCTCGTAGATAATGGTTTGAATGGGTGTCGCATCACATACCGAATTAATACCTGTTTGATTTGCCGAAGTAGAGGTAGTAACTAAGGTGAATTCTGGTTTAGAGAACACCGTAATAGCCCCACCAATAGTAGCAGAAGCACAACTAGCAGGTGTAGTTACCAAGACATAATTATAGGTGAATGTATCAGACGGAATAGCAGTAGCTGTACCGGAAATACGAATCGTATTCGATGCTGTTAGATTCGCTGTTATACCTGGAGGCAGTCCCGTAACTGTGGCGTCTGTAGCACCACCCGACAATTGATAATCTATTGGATCAATTGCAAAAGTAGGTGCTGGTGTACCACCGACACAGATATCTTGATTTTGAGCACCAGAGGTAATCACATGAGTAATCTGATCTAAGGGGGATACTGTAATTGTTCCTCTTATCGCCGAAGGCGAAGCAGTACAAAAGAAAATACTTCCGATCAAGTTGACTTCATAATTATAAACTGTCGTAACAGTTACATTTTGGCTAGGTGCAATTGGAGTTGAAATTGTTATCAATTGAGCAACTGGATCAAATGCGATATTCACCCAGTCCGGAGTGGTTGGTGTAACAACTGCAATCAAAGTTGCACCAACAGTTCGGTATACGATGTCTCCAATAACTTCATTATCACAGATTACAGGATTTGCATCTCCAGACTGATAGGTTGCATAGGTGTTGGGTTGAACAGTGATTGTACCACTCATTGTGGAGCTCCCGGTACAACCAGGTCCTGCAGTAGTTAATTCATAGACATAATCAGCTGGGGCTACTAGGGTAACAGAAGGTGTCCCTGATATTTCGTAATAGGATGGTGGTTCAATAATTTCAGTATCACTTATCGTTAAGGAGGAGGATTCTGAAGAAACAACATTGAAGGCAAATCCAGCATTTACAGCTTGAATTTGTATGGTTGCTGAACCAGCCGTATAAATAACTGTAAAATCGGTTGCAGGGAGTTGCGCTGTTAAGAAGGCAGCAAGATTAGTTGCTAGCTGTGGGATATTATCAGTTCCAAGCACCTCATAATTATAGGCAATGTTGTTTATATTAAAGCTGAAGGTATCACTAATATTTGCTGTTGTTCCAGCTGGCCATCCTAGGTTTTCAACTTCGAATTCTGAAACTTGATTTTGTTGAAATAAAGCACCTGTTACTCCATCTGGAAACACACTCGCGGGAGTTGTACCGATTCCAAAAGCAGGGTTAAATACCTCAAAACGAATCGGAATAATTGCCTCTTGGGAACAGATCACCTGACTTACTGTAGCTGTATTTACTGGTATGATTTCAGCATTGGGTGTTACTTCAATGTCAATTTGAATTGAAGTATCTGAACAACTAGCTCCAAAAGTATCGATGGTTACGCTGAATACTGTTGGAACTAATACTGCTTCAGTTATGGTTCCAACGATCTCATATTCATCGAAGGATCCACTAGCAGACATCGACAAGCTTAAACCAGCTGGAAATGGAGTTAGGGGGTTTCTTACCAGACCTGTAGCATTACTAAATCGTAAAGTTGCTAAGGTTATAGGAGCAGTAAAAGATGCACCAATACAAACAGAATTTGATCCCGTATTATTAGCTCTTCCTGAAGCAAATGCTATGGTTGCTGGTTCATCAATTTCAATAATCCCTACGGCTGTAGCTACAGCACAACCTGCAGCTGGTGGCTGTGTGGTTACGGTATAGGTATAGCTTCCGGCAGTAACACCAGCGTTAGCTGTACCCGATATAGTCAATACTTTTTGTAAAACAGAAACTAAAGGAGCTGCAATACTAAAACTATTATTTACTGGAGTAGAGGGAGCGATAATATAAGCATCTCCTCTTTTACCCGTAGCACTTACATCAACAGACAATACATTGGCAGCATAGGTTGCAACAAAGTTTGTGGTGTTTGAATTGATATTAGCCGCTAAGCCAGCACCTACTTCATTTACGCCATCACCAAGAACTGTTGTATAACCGTAAACTATATTATCAACATTAACGGTGTAGAGCTGACCAACTGTAAATGGATTTGCAGCAACAACACCTAAAGTCATGTTTACAGACTGAGGTATAATATTCAATACACTTGTTATACCCGCTGGAAGTCCAACCGTACTCACCAAGTCTGCAGCCCCACTAATATCGTAAGTAATTGAAGTAATTGCAGCCCCAACACACACTGAAGTTGCTCCTCTTTGAAAATCAGTCCCAGCTGCTGAAGTCAAGGCTATTGTTGGTGGACCAGGAATTTGAACGATATAATTTACAGTTGAATCTGGACAAGTGGCTGATTCTGCCGTAATAATTACATTCCCAGAAAATCCAGGTAAAAAGTCTAATAACAAATCATTATTTGCTAAGGGGGTCAATTGTAAAGTTCCCGTATTGACGAATGAAGTTGTTGTTGTTAAGCCTACGCTACTGTTTACGTACCAGTTTACTTCTTGATTGGAAAAAAATGTAGTAGAAAAACCTGCTGCCGGTATTGGACATTGGGGCAATGGTGTTACCGTATTAATGGTAGGCGGTCCACTTACTGGTCCAATTGAGACTGTTGTAGACGCCCAATTTCCAAAAGTTGATGGGAGTTCGCAATTTATAGGACGGACTTTTAGGTCAAAAGTACCCCACCATCCCGGGTTCCATGTTATTATCCCAGTAGTTTGATCAATTGTTCCAGGCGGAGTAACTGTTCCTCCGGGAGTAATATTGGCAATATCCCACTGAAGTGATCCGTAATCATTCGAAGGTGTAGCATTTATACTTGATGTAAAAAACTGAGTAGGTAGCGTAAGGGCATCAACCTCACAGACTGGTATTGAACCGGTTGATCCACCACCACAAGTTTCAACATCGAGAACAAGAGGTGGGTACAGGTCGGAGACTACTAAAACAGGTATCTGTTCTTTTACAACATCAACAATAACTGATGTCCATGAAGATGTAGAACTGTTACAGCCTTTAGCACGAACCCTAATTGTAGTTGATCCTGAATGAGATGGATCCCAAATCATGGTTCCACTTTTAGTTATATCTCCAAATCTTTGGTTGAAAAATTGAGTAGACTGACCCAGACCTGTCGGAGACATTTGTACCGTATATGTCTCAGCTGCTCTTCGAGCTTCAATAACTATTTGATCTAAGACGGCATTGTAAATCGCAACATATTCTGTACTAGTTGAAATTTTATTGGCTAAATCGACACCTATTTGATCAGTAGTTTGAGTTGCTAAGGTTGTGGTTGTTGTATATGCAGTAGTTGTGAATCCTGTGGTAACAGTAACTGTATAGGTTTCTCCGACTACAGGAGCAGTAATTGTTCGCAGTTGAATTGTAACTTCTCTGAAATTATTATCAACCATATTTCCAGCCGAAGGTGGAGAAACATCCCATTCAAACTCATTAAATAATTGGTTGTACGTATTGTCTACATAACAAGTAAAGAACTCGGTAGGGGTTGTTATTGTTCCAGGCAA
>CBFHHG010000030.1:20132-20380 GCA_965655585.1 Candidatus Arcticimaribacter sp.
GAAGAACTCATTGCCGAGGAAAGAACTTCGTACCCTGGAGCATTTACCCCCATACGAACAAAATCAGGAGTTTCTGGATTTGGCGTAACGATCATTGTGAACGTTTCATTAACTGGAGTACAAGAACTTCCTGGTTCTAGAACCGTAATAATATCAAAATTCGTTGTATTTAAAACATTTCCTGCAATAGAGAATGTTGAAGTAGTCATACCTGTCAGCCTGTACCACCCTGTAAAACCTAAACCACC
>CBFHHG010000031.1:0-20279 GCA_965655585.1 Candidatus Arcticimaribacter sp.
CCATAAACTTGATCCTAAACCAACACACATCCTGGTCGATGGAAATCGTTTCCACCCATTCAAAAAAATTCCACACCAATGCATCATACAGGGCGATGGAAAATATCAAAACATTGCTGCTGCTTCAATACTTGCAAAAACCTATCGAGATGATCTCATGGTTGCACTCGATCGGAAGCACCCGCAATACGACTGGAAAAATAATAAAGGATATCCTACCAAAAAACATCGGGAGGCTATCCGTTCAGTTGGTATTACTGCGCATCACAGAAAAACTTTCAGATTACTACCCGAACAACTTCAAATTGATTTCTGAGTTTCTTATTTTTGAACTTTATAAAACTACATATGAACCACACGAATTTGTTTCACTTTTTTAAAAAAGGATTACCCCTGTTTTCATTATTGAGTTTAGCTCTTATTTTGTGGAACTGTAACCCAATAAGCTCCAGACCAAGTGAATTAATCGATTGGATTCCACAAAACAGCAGTTGGGTCATTCAAATCAATGATGCAAATACATTAACCAGCGAGTTGACCAACAATGAAGTTTTTAAAGAAATAAAATTGCTGAACGCAGGGTTAACCGCAGACATTAGGAACTTACTTTCTGGAACTCCTGATGTTGAAAGCTTGTTGTGTGTTACCAAGGTTGGTAAAAACACAGGAGCCTTAACCCACATTTATAAAGCTCCACTGGACTCTGTTTTAATGAACGGTCCTTCGATCGAGTACAGCAAGGTGCAAATCAATATTGAAAAACGAGATACAAACGTTCTATACAGCACCAATATTGAAGGCTACACCCTACGATCTAGTTCACAGTTGTTGATTGAGAATTGCATTCGCACTTCCCAACAAAAGAGTACTTCCAATTCCTCAGAACTTTTTAAAACAATTTACGCAACCCTAGACACAAACGCTCCTATCAGTATATTAGTTCAGCCGAAAGTCGAAGAACTGATCGGAACCATGATTGGTCAAACCCCTTTAATGCCCAAAGTAAGTCACGATTGGAATGCCTATGATCTTAACTTTGAAGAATCTGGATTTAGTTTGGACGGTCTAGTGGCCATTCAAGATTCTTTGGGGGATCCTTTGGGGATTTTAAAAGAAAATGAAGCGCATAAAATTGTTTTGGATCAATTGACTCCTGCTAGCAGCAGCGCTTTTCTTTCCATACCTTTGAATAATGCATTGGAAACAGAAGATGCTTTTAAGCAATGGGTTTTACATCACAACATCCCGCTTGCACAGATAAATCTGAAAGCGCTTAGTACTGTTGATGAGATTGGATGGGTACAGTTAGCATCGGAACGGGTGCTTCTTTTCCACTCCCAAAATGAAACACAAGCTCAGGGGCAATTGCTACCGAAACTTGAAAATGCAAAGCGGTATCGTGAGGTAGCCTACTACCCAGCTGTACTCCCAGACGACCTTTTGGTTTTTGCAGAAGCCATTGGTGGAAAAGTAATACCCAATTGGGGAGCAGTAATCGAAAACTTTATTGTTTTTGCTGCAAGTGAAGAAGCCATCAAAACCGTTATTAGCAGCTATAAAGATGGAAGTACGCTGAGTAAAAATCTAGTTTACAATAGCTTCAAAGAAAATCTTGCATCCAAAAGCTCCATCTTCTGGATTGCCCAAACCAAAGCTTTGATCGACTTATGGAAAAACAAAAAGGAAAATAAAAACCCTTGGTCTCAATTGGATACTGAGAGCTATCCCTTTCTTGCTTTTCAAGGAGCTGTAGAAAATGACTTTATGCATCTGCATTTAAGAATTCATAAGAATGATCTTGAAGTGAAACAAAACGATGTTTCAAATCAATACTTATTACAAACAGAATCCCCTTTAAGTGCTGCTCCACAATGGCTCAAAAACCATAGAACCAAAGGTATGGATGTATTGGTTCAAGATGTAAATAACAAATTATACCTGTTTTCAGACAAAGGGAATTTGTATTGGAAAAAACAGCTTCCTGGGCAAATCCAAGGAGGTGTTCAGCAAATTGATTTATACAAAAACAAAAGACTTCAAATGGCCTTTAGAACAGAAGACCGCTTTTTTGTGTTGGACCGTAATGGAAAAATTGTAAAACCTTTTTCTATAAATATTCCAGCTACCGATCCCATTCAACCACTTGCCGTTTTCGATTATGATCAGCGAAGGGATTATCGATTTGTCTTGGCACAGGGTAAAAGCGTTCTTATGTATGACAACAAGGGAAAGCGGGTGTCTGGATTTACTTTCAAAAAGACTAAGACGCCTATTATTAATCCACCTGTACACATTCGAATTGACAAGAAAGATTATATCGCATTGCAGGAAGCAAGTGGAAAACTCAACCTCCTCAATCGAGTTGGTAAATCGCGTGTAAAAACTAAAGAGCCGATCCTTTTTTCGGGAACGCCAGTTAGTTCGTACCTAAAAACATTTGCTACATCTGATACCGAAGGAAATTTAGTGCAAATAGACACCAAAGGAAATGTCATAAAAACTCCTTTAGGTTTGGGGACTGATCATACAATTGCAACTACAACTAAATCGTTGGTTACCCTGTCAGAAAATATACTGACCATTAAAGGCATTCCGATCACCCTCCCTTATGGTCGCTATACCGCACCAAAAATTTTCTATATTAATAACATTATTTATGTTACCACAACAGATTTAGACGCCCAAAAAGTACACCTCTATTTCAGTAACGGAACAGCTGTAAGTGGTTTCCCTGTTTACGGAACCTCAGCTGCTGATTTAGCCAATGCAGATGCTGATAAAGCAATAGAATTGGTGGTGCAATCGGAAAGCAATGGGATGCTTATTTATGAGATTAATTAGCTAAAACCAATGTTGTAGTTTTAATCGATTAAACTTTTTAATTGGATTGCAGCGGCTTCAGCTGTTATGTCTCTTTGTGGAGAGCCGAACATTTCGTAGCCTACCATAAACTTCTTGACTGTCTCACTTCTCAATAGTGGTGGATAAAAACTCATATGCCAATGCCAATGGTCGTTGTTTGCTCCGTTGGTTGGTGCTTGATGAATTCCACTAGAATAAGGGAAGGAACAGTTAAACAGTTTATCATATGCTTTAGTCAAAACTGCAATAGCTTCCGCAAAAAGAGAGATCTCCAAACTGGATAATTCTACTATATTTTTTTGAGCAACTTTAGGAACAATCATGGCTTCAAAGGGCCATATAGCCCAGAAAGGAACTAACACAACAAAAAAATGGTTTTCGAATACGACACGTTCTTTATGAACCAATTCTTGTGCTAAATAATCACCTAAAATAGTTCTGTTATTCTTTTTAAAATAGCTTAACTGGTGTTGATCTTTTTTAACCACCTCATTTGGAAGAGAGGATTGGCTCCAGATTTGCCCATGCGGATGGGGATTACTGCAGCCCATAACAGCCCCTTTGTTTTCAAATATCTGAACGTAGTTGATTGCTGTTTGCTCTCCCAATTCTTTGAATTCTCTCCGCCATGCGGATACGACTTTTCCAATTTCACCGGGTAACATATCGGCTAGGCTTTTGGAATGGTCTGGGCTAAAACAAATAACTTTACATATGCCTTGTTCACCCTGGGCTTCTAACAATCCATCTTTCGAAATAAAAGGGTTAGACTCTTTTTGTAAAGCAGCAAAATCATTGGTGAAGACAAATACATCGTTATATTTTGGGTTTTGTTCGCCGTTAATCCTTGTATTGCCAGCACACAGATAGCAATCCTCGTCATAAGCTGGTCTCTTCTCATGGGATACTTCCTCATTTTGCCCTTGCCAAGGTCTATTCGCTCTAAAAGGAGAAACCAATACCCATTCTCCTGTGAGTATGTTCAACCGTTTGTGTGAGTAATCTTGTAAATCCGTATTCATAGTAAATCAACTGCTTTTTTCATTTTAAATTACAGCAATAAATTCAGCTTCAAAAAGAGTTTGGAAATGCATACTTAATTTCTCTCGAACTTCATTCAATGGAATTTCTCTTTTCAGTTCTGCTTTGAGGGATGTTACTCCTTTTCCTTGAATACCACAGGGAATAATATAACTAAAATAAGTAAGGTCTGTATTGACATTGAATGCAAAACCATGCATGGTCACCCAGCGACTCGCTTTAACACCCAAAGCACATATTTTTCGAGCAAAAGGTGTTCCAACATCCAACCAAACTCCTGTTTCGCCTGGGCTTCGTGCCCCGTCTAAGCCGTATTCTTTAAGAGTTAAGATTACCATTTCTTCGAGTAAACGAAGGTATTTATGTATGTCGGTAAAAAAATTTTCTAAGTCTAGAATGGGATAACCTACAACCTGACCTGGGCCATGAAAGGTTATGTCCCCTCCCCGATTGGTTTTATAATATTCAATTCCACGATCGCGAAGCTGTTCTTCGTTTAACAGGAGGTGATCAAAAGCACCGCTTTTACCCAAAGTAATTACTGGAGGATGTTCAACCCATAAAAAATAATTGGGTGTTGGCTGCTGAATTTCAACTTTGCGGTTCGCTATTTTAAGATCAACAATTTCTTTGAGTAATTTTTCTTGAAGATCCCAAGCGGGTTGATAAGAGGTATTCTTTAAGTTGGTAAGTTGAATTTTCTTGTTGGGAATTTGCATCCTATCGATTGGTATTATTCAAAATTACAAGTGCAGCAATTACACCCGGAACCCAACCACAGAGCGTCAAAACAAACACAATAAGGATGGAACCACACCCTTGATCCAAAACTGCGAGGGGAGGGAAAAGAAAGGAAAGTAGGACACGAAGAAAGCTCACGGCAAGTTTTTTGAGCAAGATAGTAAAATTTGGATTTTCAATTGAAGGAAACCCTTATCTTTGCTAAAATTTTGGATACTATGGCTGCATTGAGCGAACAGGAAATTATTAGAAGAGAAAAACTAGAACGACTTAGAGCAGTTGGTATCAATCCATATCCCGCCCCTCTTTATCCTGTAAGTCATTCCTCTGCTTCAATAAAAGACGACTTTGTTGAAGGGAAAGAAGTGATCATTGCCGGTCGATTGATGTCAAGAAGAATTCAAGGTAAAGCCAGTTTTGCCGAAGTTCAAGACAGTCAAGGAAGAATTCAAGTCTATTTCAATCGCGATGAAATTTGTGCGGGAGAAGACAAAACGCTCTACAATGAAGTGTACAAAAAACTCCTCGATATTGGAGATATCATTGGAATCGAAGGAACACTTTTCACTACCCAAGTTGGACAACAAACCATCGCTGTTAAGAAATTTGATGTACTGAACAAAACCTTACGCCCGCTTCCATTACCTAAAACTGACGCAGAAGGGAAAACCTATGATGAATTTAACGATCCTGAATTACGCTACAGACAACGGTATGTAGATTTGATCGTAAATCCTAAGGTAAAAGAAACCTTCATCAAGCGAACAAAAATCACCAACAGCATACGCGAATATTTTAATGCAAAAGATTATTTAGAGGTTGAAACACCTATTCTACAGCCCATACCAGGAGGTGCGTCGGCTCGCCCTTTTATGACACACCACAATGCACTGGACATACCCTTGTATCTTAGAGTAGCAAATGAACTTTATTTAAAACGATTAATTGTTGGTGGATTTGATGGGGTTTATGAATTCTCTAAAGATTTCCGTAACGAAGGAATGGATCGAACCCATAATCCAGAATTTACGGTAATGGAACTTTATGTTGCATATAAAGATTATTTCTGGATGATGGAAACTACCGAAGCTTTGCTTGAAAAAGTAGCCCTGGACTCCAATGGAAGTTCAGCTGTAACCGTCGGCGATCACACCATAGATTTTAAAGCACCCTACCCTAGAGTTCCAATTCTTAAAGCAATTGAAATACATACTGGAATTGATGTTTCTGAAATGGATGAAGTGACCCTCCGAGAAACTGCCAAAGGGTTGGGTATTGAAGTTGACGAAACCATGGGAATTGGAAAATTGATTGATGAAATTTTTGGTGAACAATGTGAACACCACTACATACAACCGACTTTCATAACGGACTACCCGAAAGAAATGAGTCCGTTGACCAAAGAACATCGTTCGAATCCAAAACTTACGGAGCGTTTTGAATTGATGGTTAACGGAAAAGAATTGGCAAATGCCTATACGGAGTTGAACGATCCAATCGATCAAAGAGAACGATTTGAAGAACAAATGAAGTTGAGCGAAAAAGGAGACGACGAAGCCATGTTCATCGATCAAGATTTTTTACGTGCACTTGAATATGGAATGCCCCCTACCTCGGGAATTGGAATAGGTATTGACCGTTTGGTAATGCTCATGACCAATAACAGTTCTATTCAGGAAGTATTGTTTTTTCCACAAATGCGACCAGAAAAGAAGGCTGTTGAATTGACTGAAGAAGAAAAGACAATTTTATCCCTATTAAAAGCAAATAGCCCAATCGAATTAGCTCAACTGAAAGAACAAGCAGCTTTGAGTAATAAAAAGTGGGATGTTTCTTTAAAGGGGTTGACTAAAAAAGGAATCGCTAAAGTTGAGAAATTAGAGGATGTTCTTTGGGTATCCGTCAATTAAACGGAATGAATAACTGTTTCAAGCCGATAAGCTTTTAATCACACGCTCAAACGCATCAAGAGTAAAGTCAATATCGTCGTTGGTAAGTGCATCGTTTAGAAAATAACTCTCATATGCACTTGGTGGAAGGTAAATTCCTTCGGTAAGCATTCCATGAAAATAAGCTTTAAACAATTCATTATCTCCCGCAGCAGCTGATGCAAAATCTATAACAGGTGTATTGGTGAAGTGAAGCGAAATCATAGAACCAAAGCGATTAATCTGATGAGGTAAATTCGTCAGTGAAATTCGTTCCGCCATACCTTTGTGTAATCGCTCTGTTTTTTGATCCAAACGAGAATACATTTCTTCATCCTCCTTCAGTGCAGTAAGCATGGCTAATCCAGCTGCCATTGCTAAAGGATTACCGCTCAATGTACCAGCCTGATATACTGGTCCGTCAGGAGCCAAACAACTCATTATTTCATTGGAGGCAGCAAAAGCACCAACAGGGAGCCCCCCGCCTATTACTTTTCCATAAGTAGCTATATCTGCTTTTATATTGAGGCGTTGTTGGGCACCACCTGGAGCGAGTCGGAAACCGGTCATAACCTCATCAAAAATAAGGAGTGCACCGTATTGGTCACACAAAGCGCGAAGCCCTTCAAGGAATCCAGCATTGGGGGGAATACAACCCATATTCCCGGCAACAGGCTCAATAATGATGGCTGCTACTTCTTCTGGGTATTGCTCAAAAACAGTACGGACACTTTCTAAATCATTGTAATAAGCCAAGAGGGTATCTTTGGCTGTACCTTGCGTAACTCCGGGACTGTTGGGCGCTCCAAAGGTAACCGCACCACTCCCCGCTTGAATCAAAAAAGCATCTGCATGGCCGTGGTAACAACCAGCAAATTTTATTATTTTTTCTCGATCCGTATATCCACGAGCTAAACGCACAGCACTCATACAGGCTTCTGTTCCTGAATTCACAAAGCGAACCTTATCCATATTGGGTAGCATCTCGATGGTCAAACGTGCTATTTCTGTTTCTAAAGCAGTGGGCATTCCAAAAGAAGTTCCTTTTTTTGCACGCTGGGTTAAGGCATCAATCACTGGTTCATATACATGACCCAAGATCATTGGGCCCCAACTGGAGATATAATCAATCAGTCGGTTCCCATCTACATCATAGAGGTAGGCTCCCTTGGCGTGATCAACAAAAATAGGAGTTCCTCCCACCGATTTAAAAGCACGAACGGGTGAATTTACTCCTCCAGGAATGAATTCTTGTGCTGCTTTAAATAATGTGCTACTGCGTTGGTATTGCATGGATTATTTCTTTTTTGGAATGAGTAGTTCTTGACCTTTAAAAATAGTATTATCGCTGAGGTTGTTGTACTTTTTTATTTCACTAACGGAAAGACTATACAGACGGGCGATAGAATATAACGTATCACCTACTTCAACATTATGAATCTTGTCTTCTGCGTTTCTTACGACTGGCTTTTGATAAGCTTTACTGGTTTGCCCTTTAACTCCCTTCTTGGTGTCGTATTGATACAACTCATATCGCTGAATAATATTGATGAGTTTTTTTGGGTATTTAGGATCGGTAGCATACCCTGCCTTTTTCAATCCTCTTGCCCAAGCTTTATAATCTCTTTTATGGAATTTAAATAAAAACGCATACCGCTGCCTTCCACTCAAAAATACAGAATGGTCTCTATAGGATTCTGCAGGATCATCGTAGGTTCTAAAACATTCACCTTTTGCGTCGTCATCGTGGTACATTCGTCCACCATTCCAACCGCGATGGCACTTTATCCCAAAGTGATTGTTCCCCTCTTTTGCCAATCTTCCTTCTCCCGTTCCGGATTCTAAAATCCCTTGAGCCAAAGTAATACTCGCCGGAATTTTATATTGTTGCATTTCGGCTCGTGCAATGGGGCCAAAGCGATTTAAATATGCTTGTACTTTTTGCTCTTGAGTTAGTTTAACAGCCTTAACAGGTGGTATTTTAACTACTTTTTTCTTAACTGGAGCTTCTTTTTTGGAAACGGGTTGCGGCTTGGAACGCACTGTTTTTGTAACGCTACAACTCAACATAACAGCAGTAACTATAACGAAGCAAGCTTTTCTTAGTATCGAATACATTCTTTGCCTTGTTGTTCCAGACGTTGATTTGCTCCCTGAATTCCCTGAATTCCTCCGGTATGTATGATTAGGATATTGTTGCCCCAACGCCATTGTTTATTTTTTATAAGCGTAAAAATACCAAAAAGCATTTTGCCTGTATACAAGGGATCCAAAAGAATTTTATATTTCTCATAAAAATCATTGATGAAGCTTATCAATTCAGAAGGGAAAGCTCCATAACCACCAAAACCATGATCGTACACGAGTTCCCAATTCTTGTTTAAACCTGCAAAGTTTGTGACTGTATTTGCTATCTCAGGATCTTGAACCACAACAAAACCCAACACCTCTTGCTCTGGAGCGGCTTGTATCAGTCCAGAAAAAGTACCACCCGTTCCAACTGCGCAGCAAATTGTTGTAAAATTACTGTCTTCGGTAGTGAGGATTTCTCTACAACCTTTTACTGCCAGTGCATTGGTCCCTCCTTCTGGAATTACATATGCGGCTGGATTGTTTTCAAGAAAGACTTTGAACGCTTCGGCCTGCTCTTTCAGTCGATAAGCCTCCCGGGATATAAAATGCAAATGCATGCCTTGTGTTTCACAAAATTTTAAGGTGGGATTCCGCGCTTTAGTTTCCAATTCCTCTCCACGAACAAAACCATGCGTTTGAATTTTTAATGTTTTTCCAGCTGCAGCAGTAGCAGCCAAATGGTTGGAATATGCACCACCAAAAGTAACGAGAGTAGTTGCTTTTTTTGCCTGTGCGTCTTGAACATTATACTTTAGTTTGCGGAATTTATTTCCTGAAACCATGGGATGGATAAGATCCTCTCTTTTAATTGTAATAGAAAACCCGTTTATTTGTGTAACGAATTGATTTGGAATGTGCGGTGTAGTTTCAAAAAACATAGATCAAAATTAATCCATTTCGGAATAGGTAACCAAAAAAGAATCATGTTAGAAGGAAAAGAATTTGAAGTTGGAGATTTTTATATGTCGCCAGAAGGTTACAAAGTGTTTACGGAGCAATATCATCTAAAAAGGGGGTCTTGTTGTTTGAGTGGATGTCGGCATTGTCCTTATGATTTTAAAAAAAGTAAAAAGTAAAGGCACGATTTTTGTATTTTAGGGTTTATATCAAAAAGTATTTATGAAAAATCTGATTCTATTATTCGTTTGTTTAAGCTGTATAAGCTGCAGCAGTATTCGTGTATTTAGTGATTTTGACACCTCAGTTGATTTTAAAGAATACAAAACCTATGCTTTTTTCAAGCCGGGTATCGATGAGGTTGAAATCTCGGATCTGGATAAAAAAAGAATCTTAAAAGCTATTGAATTTGAATTAGACGGAAAAGAACTCACCAAATCAGAAACCCCCGACTTGTTGATTAATCTGGCAGTCAAATCATCTAACGATGTTTATATCAATCAAAACAACGGTTTTGGATTTGGATATGGTTATGGCTTTGGATTTTGGAATGGATGGGGATGGCCTAATAATAATATCGCCACGGTGAGCTCGCAAACAAACGGCATGCTTTTTATTGATTTAATTGATACAAAAACCAAACAGCTTGTTTGGCAAGGAAAAGGCAAAGGATTTATTAGTGAGTATACAAAAAAAAGAGACGAACGTATCCAATGTTTTGTTACCGAAATCTTAAAAAACTACCCTCCAATCAAAGAATAAAACATCCGAGATCTCGAAGTTTAGCTTTAGGCACTGCTGCTGTAAAGGAAATGGTTATATTTGCCGCTTTGTAAAAAACACCATTCCTTGAAAAAAATATTAAACAACTTCAGTCAAAACCCCAAAAACGATCTCCTTTCTGGACTAACAGTTGCACTCGCATTGGTTCCTGAGGCTGTAGCCTTTGCATTCATTGCAGGGATAGACCCATTGGTTGGACTCTACGGTGCTTTTATGATGGGAATTGTTACTGCAATTTTTGGAGGAAGGCCTGGAATGATTTCTGGAGCTACCGGCGCCATGGCTGTTGTTATGGTTCACATGATTCAGCAAGGTAATGAAGTAGGAAATGCACTCGCACTGCCTGTAGAAAACCTAGGTTTACACTGGCTTTTTATCACCCTGCTAATTGTCGGTGTAATTCAAATTGCAGCAGGTGTTTTTAAACTAGGGAAATTTGTTCGTTTGATTCCACATTCAGTAATGATGGGGTTTGTAAACGGATTAGCCATTGTTATTTTCTTATCACAACTAGGGTTATTTCAAAAAACTACTGCAGCTGGCGCACAATGGATTCAGGGCGCTGAACTATATACCATGCTCGCCCTAGTAGTAATGACCATGGCAATTATGTACTTTTTACCTAAACTAACCACTAAAGTTCCTGCAGCTCTAGTAGCCATAGTAAGTGTAGCTCTAGTAACCGTTCTCGGAGGTCTTGATGTATCTACCGTAGGTTCCTTCATTAAAGATGGAGGTGGCGAAGGTTTACAGGGAGGTTTACCTGTATTTCAGGGACAGATTTTTGAGTTATTATATACCCTTGAGGGGCATTGGAACTTGATTTTACCCACTGCATTTTTATTAGCAGCTGTTGGTCTGATTGAATCCCTTATGACCTTAAATTTAGTTGATGAAATAACCCAAACACGAGGGAGCGGAAATCGGGAGTGTTTGGCACAAGGTGGTGCTAATTTCTTAAACGGATTATTTGGTGGAATGGGCGGTTGTGCTATGATTGGACAATCGATCATTAATGTTAATTCAGGTGGGCGAGGACGTTTATCTGGAATTGTTGCAGCACTTTCGTTGCTTATGTTTGTACTTTTTGGGTCAAGTGTAATAGAACTTATTCCCATAGCTGCTCTTGTCGGAGTAATGTTTATGGTTGTCATCGGAACCTTTGCCTGGAGTAGCTTTAGAATTATTGGTAAAATTCCAAAGTCCGATGCCTTTGTACTCGTTACTGTTTCTGCCATTACGGTGTGGCAAGATTTAGCCATTGCAGTTATCGCTGGGGTTATCATCTCTGCTTTGGTATTTGCTTGGGAAAATGCAACTATGATTCGTGCACGTAAACGAATAAAAGAAAATGGAACTAAGGTTTATGAAATATGGGGGCCTTTGTTCTTTGGGTCGATTCAGAATTTCAGCTCAAAATTTGATGTTCAATCTGATCCTGATATTATTGAAATTGACTTCATCGAATCGCGTGTGAGTGATCATTCCGGAATTGAAGCGATAGAAAACCTCATTCAAAAGTATCGGAACCTAAACAAGCAAGTAAAACTGACCCACTTGAGTCCAGAATGTAAAACCTTACTTTTGAAAGCAAATCCATCTCTTGACAGTAGTATTGAGGCTTCTATAGATGATCCGCGTTACTATGTAGTTACAGACTTGGTAGATCGAGAAGTATAAATTCCATTCCCTTATTCCACTAAAGCAACTGCAGCTTCTAGCATTGCAGGGATACCCTCTGGGTTTTTACCTCCTGCTGTAGCGAAAAAGGGTTGTCCACCTCCTCCACCTTGGATGTGCTTCCCTAGTTCCTTAACAATAGTCCCAGCGTTCATTGATCGTTCTGCAACCAAAGCTTTGGAGATGTAGCAGCTGACCACAGGCTTTCCACCTTTTTGGGTAACCAGTATCAAGAATAAATTGAGTTTTCCTTGTCCCAGATCAAAAGCTAAATCCTTAATCGCCGGTGGTGTGAGATCTACTTCTACTGCTAGAAACTCCACTCCATTTACGGTTTTGAGCTGCGTTTGTAATTCTTGTTTAACAATCTGAGTTTGTACTTTTGAAAGGGCTTCTAGTTCTTTCTTCAAAAGTGCATTTTCTGCCTGTAAATTACTTATCGCCTTGACTGCATCTTGTGGATGTTTTAGGCTTTCATTAATGCGATTCAGCGTTTGCTCTTGTGCATCAAAAAAGGCCTGAACTGCTTCGCCAGTAATGGCTTCAATTCTTCTTATTCCAGAAGCAACTGCACTTTCTGAAACAATTTTAAAAGACCAAATATCGGCCGTATTCTTTACATGTGTTCCGCCACACAATTCAATGGAATCTCCAAAACGAATGGTGCGAACTGCATCGCCGTATTTTTCGCCAAATAACGCTATTGCTCCCGACTCCATTGCCTCTGCAACTGGGACAGAACGTTTTTCTTCGAGCTCAATTTTTTGATTGATACGGGAATTGACAAAAGTTTCAACCGCCTCAATCTCTTCTGAGGATACTTTAGAAAAATGCGAAAAATCAAAACGCAAACCCGCGCCTTGTACCATGGATCCTTTTTGTTCGACATGGGTTCCCAAAATTTCTCGTAAGGCCTGATGCATTAAATGAGTTGCCGAGTGATTACATTCAGAACGAAAACGCTCTGCTGCGTTTACCTGTGCAGTAAAAGTATCTGCTACATTCTGAGGTAAGGTTTTGGTATAATGTACAATCAGGTTGTTTTCTTTCTTAGTATCAATAATAGAAATGGTTTCTCCCTTAGAATCTATCAGCAACCCTGCATCACCTACTTGTCCACCACCCTCTGGATAAAAGGGTGTTGAATTTAAAACCAATTGAAATTGTTCTCCAGACTTAACCGAATTGATTTTTCTGTAGCGCAACAATTGAACCTTATGCTCTAAATGATCGTATCCTACAAAGTCTTCAACTGCTCCATCTTTTACTATGGTCCAGTCTTCAGCACTTGTACTTGAAGCTGCACGCGAACGTTCTTTCTGGGTCGCCATCGCTTTTTCAAAACCAGTTTCATCCACATCAAAACCCTTTTCACGAGCAATCAATGCGGTCAAATCAACAGGAAAGCCATAGGTGTCATAGAGTTCAAATACTTGATCACCTTGCAGACTTGTCCCTTCTGTTTTAGCGATCAAATCGTCCAATAACAACAACCCTTGATTTAATGTTTTCAAAAAAGAAATTTCTTCTTCTCGAATAACATTTCTAGCCAAGACTTTTTGCGCTTTTAATTCGGGAAATACAGCACCCATTTGATCCTCTAGTCGGTCAATCAAAGTATTAATAAAAGGTTCCTTAAGATCTAAAAAAGTATATCCATAGCGGATTGCTCGTCTCAAAATTCTTCGGATGACATAGCCTGCTCCCGAATTACTTGGTAGTTGCCCATCAGCAATAGCAAAATAAACTGTTCGAGCATGATCAGCGATAACCCGCATAGCCCGGTCGGTTGTTTCTTCTTTGCCGTAGGAAAGCGTTGTTTTTTGTTCTATTTCGTTGATCAACGGCATAAAAACATCTGTATCATAATTCGATGTTTTATTTTGTAAAACCATACAAAGACGCTCAAAACCCATTCCAGTATCGATGTGCTGTGCAGCAAGTTTTTCTAGGCTCCCATCAGCCTTTCGATTGAATTCCATGAATACTAAATTCCAAACTTCTAGTACTTGGGGGTGATCCATATTAACCAAAGATGCTCCAGAAACCGCTTTCTTTTCCTCAGCAGTTCGCATGTCAACATGAATCTCTGAACAGGGGCCACAAGGACCTTGCTCACCCATTTCCCAAAAGTTATCTTCCTTGTTCCCCAAAAGAATTCGGTCTTCGGGAAGTATTTTTCTCCAATAATCATACGCTTGCTTGTCTTGAGCCAACCCATCACCTACATGTCCCTCAAATACAGTAACATATAAAATGGAGGGATCAATTTTATAAACATCCACAAGGAGTTCCCAAGCCCATGCAATTGCTTCTTCTTTAAAATAATCGCCAAAACTCCAATTCCCTAACATTTCGAAAAAAGTATGGTGGTAGGTGTCGATTCCAACCTCCTCTAGATCATTGTGTTTTCCAGAAACACGCAAGCACTTTTGAGTATCGGCTACCCGAAGGTTTTTTGGGACACTATTTCCTAAAAAATATTCTTTAAACTGATTCATGCCCGCATTGGTAAACATCAACGTGGGATCGTTTTTGACAACCATGGGTGCAGAGGGAACAACCTTATGCATTTTTGAAGCAAAAAAGTCTAAAAATTGTTGACGTACTTCAGCTGATTTCATTGAATAGTAATTTTATGAGTTTAAACAAATTATAAATTTTGTTATATTTGTTTATTCTTTTATTTCTATATGCAAAAGAAATGAAAATTTACAAGAAAATAGTTCATGGCAAAGGTTAAATACTACTACGATCCCGAAACGCTTTCCTATAGACCCATTTCTTCTGGAAATCGATTGAAAATATCCAATTTATTTTTATTCTTAATCTCCTCTCTGCTCTTTGGTGTCATTGGATTATTCACTTTGTTGAATACCGATGTAATCAATACCCCCAAAGAAATTTTACAAGAACGCGAACTGAGTAATTATAAATTACAGTTTGATTTACTGGGTCGAAGAATTGAACAAATGCAGAGTGTATTATCCAATATAGAAGAGCGCGACAATGACATCTACCGCATCTATTTCGAAGCCAGTCCCATACCAAAAGAGCAGCGTAGAGCTGGTTTTGGAGGAGTCAACCGCTACAGTGACCTCGAAGGGTATAACAGCTCTGAAATGATCATCAACACAACGAAACAGATTGACATTCTCTCTAAAATGCTGGTGGTACAATCCAGTTCCTTGGAAGAAATTCAAGAATTAGCCGAAAGAAAAGAAGAGCTATTAGCTGCTATCCCATCAATACAACCCGTTCGAAAAGAAGATTTGAAACGCATGGCCTCTGGTTTTGGTTGGAGAATTGACCCCTTTACCAAAGCGAGAAAGAAACATTATGGAATGGATTTTTCAGCCACTCGAGGTACTCCTGTATATGCTACTGGTGATGGAAAAGTAGCCCGAGCAGATAACCGTGCTTCTGGTTATGGAAATCATATCCGCATAGACCATGGATTTGGTTATATTAGTCTCTATGCCCATTTGGATAAATACAATGTAAAAAGAGGGCAAAAAGTAAAACGAGGAGACATTATTGGATATGTAGGAAATACTGGCCGATCAGTAGCTTCTCATTTACACTATGAGATCTTCAAAGACAAAAAGAAAATCAATCCGTTGAATTTCTATTACGGGAATTTGAGTTCTGAAGAATTCGATGCCCTACTTGCTCAGGCCTCTCAGGAGAATCAATCTTTCGATTAGGTCATGGAAATCGATCTACCAGAAAAAAGATATTATACCATAGGTGAAGTAGCCAAAGCTTTTGAAGTCAATACTTCTTTGTTACGCTTTTGGGAAAAAGAATTCAAGGAAATCCAGCCCAAAAAGAAATCAAGTGGCGTCCGAAAATACACCCCTCAAGACATCCAAAACATCAAACTCATCTTCCACCTTCTCAAAGAAAAAGGGATGACAATTGAGGGTGCGAAAAATCATTTGAAAAACTCTAAGAGTTCTGAAGAAAACAAGATGGATGTTCTCAAGAAACTGGAACGCATCAAAAAAGAGTTAGAAAACTTACGCGATAATCTATAAGTTTATTTTTTTCTGAAAAATAAGGTGATCGGAATTCCGTTGAAATCAAAAATCTCTCGCATCTGGTTTTCCAAGAAACGTTTGTACGGATCTTTTACATACTGTGGTAAATTACAGAAAAAAGCAAACTGAGGGTGCGCTGTAGGTAATTGGGTACAAAATTTAATTTTTACATGCTTTCCTTTGTATGCTGGAGGTGGTTTGTTTTCGATCACCGGTAACAAGATATCGTTCAGCTTTCGCGTAGGCACTCGGTTGGATCTGTTTTTAAAGACATCGACGGCAGTTTCAATTGCTTTAAAAATTCGTTGTTTCGAAACAGAAGAAACAAAAACAATCGGCACGTCAACAAAAGGTGCGGTTTCTGCACGAATTTTCTCTTCAAATGCTTTCGTAGTTTTATGATCCTTTTCTACTAAGTCCCATTTGTTAACCAAGATTACAATCCCTTTATTATTTCGATGTGCCAGCCAAAATATATTCTGAACTTGTCCATCAAAACCACGTGTAGCGTCCACAACCAAAATACATACATCACAGTGCTCAATAGCCCGAACCGAACGCATAACTGAATAAAATTCAATATCCTCTTTTACCTTTGCTTTACGTCGAATTCCTGCAGTATCAATTAGGTTAAATTCAAAACCAAAACGATTGTAGCGTGTATCAATACTATCGCGAGTGGTTCCTGCAATATCGGTCACGATATAGCGATCTTCTCCAATCAAGGAATTGATGAACGAAGACTTACCAGCATTGGGGCGTCCTACCACTGCAAAACGTGGGACATCGTCGTCGTTGGTTTCTGTTTCTTCTGGAAGTGCTTTGACCAAATCGTCAAGCAATTCGCCAGAACCCCCTCCATTGTTCCCCGAAATAGGATATATTTTTTCAAAACCAAGACTATAAAACTCTACAGCTCCATCTTGACGCATGGAATTGTCTACTTTATTTACAGCCAAGAAAACAGGTTTCCTAGACCTTCGAAGTAATTGTGCAACTTCTTCGTCCATCCCAGTGACTCCCGTTTCAACTTCAACCATAAAAATGATAGCATCAGCTTCTTCAATGGCTAGTTCTACTTGTTTGTCAATTTCTTTTTCAAAAACATCATCACTTCCGACTACATAACCTCCCGTGTCTATTAGAGAAAAATCTCTTCCGTTCCAGTCGGTTTTACCGTAATGACGGTCGCGAGTCACCCCGCTAACGGCATCAACAATCGCTTCTCTTTTTTGAATCATTCGATTGAAAAAAGTCGATTTTCCAACATTGGGTCTTCCCACTATGGCAACAATTGCGCTCATTTGAATTATTTTTTGAATTGCAAAAATAACCTTTTTACAAGGATTAGACGGTGTTTATTGCGTCGGAATCCTTTTTAATGTTTGTACCCAAAACGTTTGAGTTGGGCAATATTATTTCGCCAATCCTTATTGACTTTTACATACAACTCCAAGTGGACTTTTTTACCAAAAAAAGCTTGAAGAGTTTTTCGAGCCCCTACTCCTACTCGCTTAAGAGCTGTTCCTTTGTGACCGATAATGATCCCTTTTTGGGTGTCCCGTTCAACCATAATTACCGAACGTATCTTGATGATTTTTTCTTCTTCGAAAAAATCTTCCGTATCTACCTCTACCGAATATGGTATTTCTTTAGAATAGTACTGAAGAATCTGCTCGCGAATGGCTTCATTAACAAAAAAACGCTCGGGTTTGTCCGTCAATTGATCTTTAGGATAATAGGCGGGTCCTTCAGGAAGTCTTTCGATAATATAATTCAAAACTTCTTTGACAGAAAAATCTGAAATAGCTGAGATCGGAAAAACCTCTGCCATCGGAAGCATTTCTTTCCAAAAAGCAATGGTGGTCATCAGGGTATCTTGATCTGCAGTATCAATCTTATTTATTAGAAGTAAAAGTGGGATTTTAGACCCTTTGATTTTCTCAAAAAAGGCAGTGTCTTTCATTTCCTTTTCTCCAATTTCAACCATATAGATTAAAATATCGGCATCTTCGAGGGCACCTTTTACGAATGCCATCATTGAAGATTGCATCTCGTAGCTTGGCTTGATGACTCCTGGTGTGTCAGAAAGCACCATCTGATAATCCTCGCCATTGATGATTCCTAGGATTCGGTGACGTGTTGTTTGCGCCTTTGAAGTTATGATAGAGAGACGTTCACCTACCCATGCATTCATCAAGGTAGACTTCCCAACATTGGGATTTCCTACGATGGTAACAAAACCTGATTTGTGTTTTTTCATATATTTTGCACAAATGTACATAGTTCCCAAGAAGTAAGTAGGTTGTTGTAGAATAAGTTTATATATTTGCACCCACAGCGCGGGATAGAGCAGTAGGTAGCTCGTCGGGCTCATAACCCGAAGGTCGTAGGTTCGAGTCCTACTCCCGCTACTAAAATAAGCAATCAGAGATGGTTGCTTTTTTTTGGATTAAACTCAATGAAGGCTATACTTATCAGCTATCAACTGAGAACTATTTACATCGTAAAATCTTGATTAATCCACTTACAGAATTCGTATAACTGAGGTTGTCAATAATATAAGTTTAAGAAAACTGACCTTAAAAACTATATTTACTCTAAACAATAACTGCCCCTAAAAGAAGTCTCCGTTTCCATAATTTGATTAATTCGTTTATATCCATTTTTCTTTTGTTTGCTGTTAAGGTTTTTTCACGAAACTTGAGTTAAATCTATATCCGTACTCAAGGACAATAAGAAACAGAACACATTTAAAATACGCTTTTAACTTAAATTCTACTTGAGTCCTATGTTTGAAAATTCTTTACTAGATTCAAATTGCTCTACTAAAGACTTATTATTAAGTTCTTTTATTTTATTATCTAGTCCAAAGGATAACCCTATTCCAGATGCACCAATACCAACGGTAACCTATACTTTGTCTGTAACAGCTACACCAGCAATACTGTCTTCATTTGAGTTACAGAAAAAATAAATAGTATAATTCCACAAAATAAGTACACTAGTTTTTATACTTTCAATTTAAAAGATTTATCTTTTACTAAATATTAACATCTAGTTAATATAAATGAGTTGAGTAAAAATTAATTTTAAGAAAAAATTATGAGAAAAATAATAGTGTTATTAGCGTTAGTATTGTGCAGTTGTAATCCGCTAAAAAATGTTTCTACGGAAGGCTTGACTTATGACGGGACAGATGTTTACTATAAAGGTGAAATTTGTGCTACATTTTCAGCAATCGAAATTGCATTAGACAGCAACAAAGTCGTAAGAGAGGTTACTTATTTGATAACACAGCCAAAGTTTAATGCGCAGGCTTTATCAATAATTAAATTAATTAGTCAAAAAAATCCAAATCTGGAAGTTGAAGTAGAGTTGAAAGAAGATAGATTAGTCTATTAATATCTGAATTAAAAATAGTCAGCATATCCTTTTTTAGCTGAAGCAATACTTTGTAGATTAAATAACTATAAATCAATTCAAATGAATTCAAAAAATATACTTACAGCAATAGGAGTGTTAAATATTCTTCAAGGTATAGCATTCTTTATAGGAGCTGAAACACTTACATCACAGTCTTTTCCAAATGAATTATTAGAAGGAGGAGGATTAATTGTTGGTACATCAATGCATTGGCCATTATCAGTTACTTTCATTGTTATTGGTATAATCATTCTATCCACAAGAAGTTTAGAAATGAAAGATGCTAAAAAGGTTTTATTAAGCATTGGTATTGCTTATTTATTTTTTCTAATTAACGGCCTCTTACAACACCTAACTACTCCTGTTAATGTTCCGATGCCTGCAATAGGATTGGTTGCTTTTATCAGCATTCTTGCATTCTACACAGCTTTTAAGAAAACCATCTAATTCATAGGCATATTCTCCTCTTTCAATTCAGGTTCTCTTGAATCTCTTAAATAGGTTCGCTAACTTTTATAGATGAATGATTTAGGAGCTATCATCGTACTTGTGAGAGCGGTAAAAGCCAATCCAAAATATATTGGATTGACGACGAATATCGCCAAGTTATTCGAAAGACAAAACAGAATGATAAAGCTATAGTCACTTATAAATTGGCAATTCAACATTCAGAGAAATTAAAAACAGGACAAGCGGAAGGTTTTAAAAAAGAAATTATGAGGCTTTTTTATAAGCCATCTTTATG
>CBFHHG010000032.1:0-20120 GCA_965655585.1 Candidatus Arcticimaribacter sp.
GAACTAATTAATAATACCGTTGTGTTTGAAAAAAGCGGTTCTATCCCGAATTGGACGCTACAGATAGCACCCAAAACAAAACAAATTAGAAGCGGACTAAGAGTAAAACTTGGGAATTTCACTCCATAAAAATAGTTATTTTATGATACTTATTATTTTTCGCGAACTAATTCTACCATTGCTACTGCTGTTTTGGTGCTAGCGCCACCAGCGGATATTTTAGTGAAAAGTTGCTCATATGCGGTCAAAAGCTGTTCTCTTTTTTGGGTTGTAGTTATCAATTTCAATTCTTCTGCTATTCGTTCTGCTGTAAATTCATTCTGAAGAATTTCGGAAACTATTGCTTTGCCCATAATCAAATTCACTAGAGAAATAAAGGGCAGTGTAATGATGCGTTTTGCAATTTGATAGCTTAAAAAACTACTGCGATAGCATACCATTTGAGGGACTCTAAACAAAGCAGTTTCAAGAGTTGCGGTTCCACTTGTTACTATGGCAGCAAAACTATTTTTGAGCAGGGGATAGGTTTGATTTTGAACCAGAAGCACTTGTTGTCCTTTCAGGAATTGTTGATACCATTCAAGATCTATACCTGGAGCAGCCGCGATGATGAACTTAAACTGAGGAAAACGTTCGATAACTGCTATGAATGTGGGCATCATTTTTATTATTTCTTGTTTTCTACTTCCGGGTAAAAGAGCAATTATTGACCTGTTAGCATCTAGTTTTTGATCTGCTCTAAACGTGTCTTTTTCCTTCAGCGATTCTTGAACTACATCAACTAAGGGGTTACCAACAAACTGTACTTCGAAATTATGTTTGTCTTTGTAGTAAGATTTTTCGAAGGGTAAGATTACATAAAGTGCATCCAAATCCCTTTTTATTTTTGCAATCCGATTTTCTTTCCAAGCCCAGATTTGAGGGCAGATATAATAGAGGTTTTTAAAACCTTGCTTCTTTGCCCAAGCTGCTATACGCAAGTTGAAACCAGGATAGTCGACATAGATTATTGCATCTGGATTGAAGCTTACAATATCTTTTTTACAAAAAGAAATATTTTTTAAGATGGTAAACAAGTTGATGAAAACCTCCCAAAATCCCATAAAGGCTAATTCCTTGTAGTGTTTTACTAAAGTTCCTCCAACGGCTTGCATTTTATCACCACCCCAAAATCGAAATGCTGCATCCGGGTCTTCGACCAACAGGGCTTTCATTAAGTTAGAAGCGTGTAAATCTCCAGAGGCTTCACCAGCGATGATATAATATTTCACTTTATAAGAATTTTAGTAAGGCGATGATTCCAACGAGCAGGAGTGAAAAACTAACCAATCCATAGGCACGGTCATAACGATATTGTTTGATGAAGAGGAAAAAAACGGGAAGGTTCAACAAGGCTCCCAAACTAATAAGACTTCCCAGCTTTCCTTCTATGTACAGAATCTGAAAACTTCCCCAAATTCCTTCATCAGAAAAAAAAAGCGTAAATCCAGTCATTCCGACTAAGGTCAAAACCAATCCCATGGCAAGGCCCATTATGCGTTCTTTAATTCTCAAAATCCCAGCTGTTAAGTTCTTGAATGGCGTGGTGAGCAGTAAGGTCAAATTGCGTTGGTACTACAGATACATAGCCTTCTTTTAAAGCCCATTCATCGGTGTCTTGTCCTTTATCTTCATTGATGAATTCTCCGGTCAACCAATAGTAATCTTGGCCCATGGGGCTTTGTCTTTTGTCGAATTTTTCAACCCAATTGGCTTTTGCTTGACGACAAATTCGAATTCCTTTAATGGCCCCTTCAGGAAGAGCAGGAAAGTTTACGTTTAATACTACATCTGCGCGTTGTTTGTTCTGAATGGCAGCACGTGTTATTTTTTCTATAAAAGGTTTTAGAGGACTAAAGTCTGCATTCCATCGGTAATCTAATAGCGAGAAGCCAATGGCAGGAATGCCTTCTATCCCTGCTTCGATTGCAGCACTCATCGTTCCAGAGTACACTACATTGATCGAAGAATTTGAACCATGGTTGACTCCCGAAACACAAATATCGGGTTTACGATCCAAGAGTTCGTTGATTGCCAGCTTGACACAATCTGCCGGAGTTCCCGAACATTGGTACTCTTTCTGAGGGCCATCAACCTTTTTCATTTCACTACAATACAAGGTCGAGTTTATTGTTATTGCATGACCCATAGCAGATTGCGGGCTGTCTGGGGCAACTACAACCACATCACCAATGGTGTTCATTACCTCAATTAATGTTCGGATTCCCGGTGCGGTTATTCCGTCATCATTGGTGACAAGTATAAGCGGTCTTTGATTCATGGTGTATCTTTGGTGCTAAATTAAGAAATTATCAAGTGATAGCGGTTGTTAATTAAATACAAAAAACATCGCGTTTCTTGGCAAAATCTATCCATTTACATACTTTAGTAATATGAATTAACTGAAAATGGGGAAGTACAACAATTGCTTTTTCATGAGAATGAGGATTGAAGAAAATGATATTCAGTTATAGATTTAATTTAAGATAAAGTGCCCTATGAAAAAGATCAGATATATCGTACTTAGTGGAATCGTACTAGCTGTCCTTTACAGCTTTACTTTAGCCAATACTTTAAGCCCAGAAAAAGACAAGCTGTTGATTGAAATCATGGCCTATGTTTTAGAACGTGGACATTATGACCCCGAAACTATTGACGATACTTTTTCTGAAAATGTTTTTATGAATTATCTTGAAAGTATGGACGGGCAACACCGTTTTTATATTCAAGCAGATGTTAATAATTTCAATCAGTTTAAAACTAAACTAGATGATCAAATCAAGGAATCTAAACTTGACTTTTTTGATTATACGTATAAGAAATACATACAAAGACTAGAACAAATTAAAGCTTTTTACAAGCCCTTACTGGATCGCCCTTTCGATTTCTCATTAGATGAAGAAATGGATTTAGATTATGAAACAATGGGTTATGCAGAATCTTTGTCGGATTTAAAAAATGTTTGGTTGCAGTACTTTAAGCTTTCAACGCTTGGAGTTTATGCCGATAAAAAAGAAGAGGAACTCAAGAAGTTTGAACTTGACAGTACCTATGTGATGTTGACTGATGTTGTTATTGAAGAGCAAGCACGTGCAATCACCAAGGAAAATATGGATTTGTTTTTTGAGGTTCGGGAAGATCTCGAGCGTAAAGATTATTTTTCAATTTATTTAAACGCAATTGCAACGCAATTTGATCCACACACCTATTATTTTGCTCCTCAAGAAAAAGATCGTTTCGATACAAGTATTTCCGGAAAATTTGAAGGTATTGGGGCTCGTTTGCAAAAGAAAAATCAAGAAGTTAGAATAATAGAAGTTATTTCTGGAGGCCCAGTTTGGAGAGATCAATTGCTAGAAGAAGAAGATGTTATTATGAAAGTTGCTCAAGAAAATGAGGAACCAGTCGATATAGCAGGAATGCGCTTAGACGATGTCGTAAAACTGATCAAAGGGCCCAAGGGAACAACGGTTTACTTGACCGTAAAGCACGTAGATGCGACTGTAGAAGTTATTCCAATTACTCGCGACATTGTGGAGTTGGAAGACGCCTTTGCTAAATCTTCGATAATAACCAAAGAAAATAAAAAGTTTGGCGTCATACACCTACCCAAGTTTTATGTTGATTTTAATGATTATGGCGAGCGTAATGCTGCCAGTGATGTGAAAAATGAAATCGAAAAACTTAAGAGTGAAAACGTTGAAGGAATTATTCTTGATCTCCGGGGTAATGGGGGAGGTTCGCTTCAGACTGTTGTTGATATGACAGGTTTTTTTATTAAAGATGGACCCGTTGTTCAGATTAAAAGCACAGGAGGTAAAAAAGAAATTCTAAGGGATACAGATCCCAGTATTTCTTGGGATGGACCCTTGGTACTTATGGTGAATGAATTTTCTGCTTCTGCTTCAGAAATTATTGCAGCAGCTCTGCAAGATTATAAACGTGCAGTTATTTTAGGAGGTAAACAAACTTTTGGAAAGGGCACAGTTCAAAATGTAGTCGATCTAAATCGAATTATTTCGAGTAATACCCACGGAGATTTAGGTGCTTTAAAAATTACAATCCAAAAATTTTACAGAATCAACGGAGGTTCTACCCAGCTAGAAGGAGTGAAAAGTGATATCGTTTTCCCCGGTCGATATTCTTATATCGAAACAGGTGAACAAGCTCAGGATAACCCACTTTCATGGGATCAGATTTCACCAGCCGATTATCAAACGTGGAACGCTTCCGGTAATTTTGATTTTGCAGTTGAGCAAAGCAAAAAACGCATTGCAAGCAATTCGTATATGATGTTGATTGATGAACAAGCACAATGGATCAAGTCACAACAGGATGACGATAGCTATTCATTGAATTACGAAAACTATTCAAATGAACGTAAGCAGCGAATCGAAGAAACCGCTAAATACGATCAGCTAGACGACTTTAAGTCTTCTTTGATGTTACAGGCTCCAAAGGCAGATGTGTCAGCACTAGAAAGCGATGCTGATTTAAAAGAAAGACGCACTCGTTGGGAAGAAGGTTTAGAAAAAGATATCTATCTTTTCGAAGCAGTAAATGTCTTAGAAGATTTAATTTTACCTGCAAACAAAACACATAAACTTGCTCAAATTAAAAAATAGGCCTTGTCTGTAGGGTTCATGTTAGGTCGCTTTTCTGAAGACCGTATAGGGTTATTCAGTGTCATGTATATTGTAGCAATGATTTTCGTTGCTGTATTTGCCTATTACATCGCCCCTGATGATAGTGCGAATGCCAACCAAATGCATGTATCGATACATTCTAAACCCCCAGGATTCTCGAGTCAAATATTAATCCTCCCAAATCCGAATGCTGATCAAGGAACTGAAGAAGTTGCTATCGATCGTTTGATTTGGAAAGAAGGTCAATTGTTTTTCAACGCATCGGGAACTCCTATTGACTATATACAACCCATAGATCTAAGTCGCTATCCATCTAAAACGAGCTATTTAGATGTTGAAAAAAACTATGTACAAGAAAGAAAATTTCTTTTGGGGACCGATAAATATGGTAGAGACTTGTTGAGTCGGGTATTAATTGGATCTAGGATATCGTTATCCATTGGATTTATTGCTGTTCTGATTTCTTTGGTAGTAGGTGTTTTTATTGGAGCAATTGCTGGATATTTTGGTGGTACAGTAGATCGTTTTATGGTATGGATGATTAATGTAGTTTGGTCTATCCCAACTTTATTAATGGTTATTGGTATTACACTTGCTCTTGGAAAAGGTTATTGGCAGGTTTTTATTGCAGTAGGATTGACCATGTGGGTAGAAGTAGCTCGTGTAGTTCGGGGACAGGTCATTTCAATCAAAGAAAAAACCTACATACAAGCGGCACGTGTTTTAGGATACACCAATTATAGAATTGTCTGGAAACATATTTTACCAATAGTAATTCCACCCTTGATTGTTATTTCTGCTGCAAATTTTGCCAGTGCAATTTTAATTGAAAGCGGCCTCAGTTTTCTAGGAATTGGAGCACAACCCCCGGTTCCAAGTTGGGGCGGTATGATAAAAGATCACTTCCGATACATTCTCCTTGGGAAACCCTACTTGGCACTTGTACCTGGATTGGCAATAATGAGTTTGGTTCTTGCTTTTATGACATTAGGTAATAGTCTTCGTGACGCCTTGGATGTAAAGACATAATGCCTTTTATTCGTTCAACCTGTTTGCATCAAGATTTAAGAATATAAAAAGTAAACAACTAAACCCAAGTAAACTTGACCCGCCATAACTTATAAAAGGTAGCGGGATTCCTATAGTAGGAACCAAGCCAAGGGACATCCCAATATTAATGAAGAAGTGAAAAAACAAAAGGGCTGCAAGTCCGTGGCCATAGATACGGGCAAAGTTGTTTTTAAGACTTTCTGCACGATATAAAATCCGTATGATTAAGAAACAAAACACAAAAATAACCGCAGCACTTCCGTAAAAACCCCACTCTTCTCCTATGGTGCTAAAAATATAATCTGTATGTTGTTCTGGTACAAATTGTCCTTTGGTTTGTGTGCCTTGTAAAAACCCTTTTCCTTCCCAGCCACCTGAGCCAATTGCAATTTTAGATTGGTTGATGTTGTAACCAATTCCTTGGCTATCCACTTCTTTCCCAAGAATTATATTGAAACGATCGCGATGACGTTGTTCAAAAATATTATTGAAAATATAGTCAACGGAATACACATAACTACAACTGACAACAATTGAGGCCAAGTAAGGAAGTAACGACGCTTTTTTATTTAGTTTTTTTGAGAAAAAGTATAAGGCAATCAGTAGGGTTATAATACTCGCAAAAACAAATGGGATTGGCGTTACGAGTGTCAGAATAAAAAAGAAAAAAAGCCCAAACAAAAGAAGTAGGAAAATAGAATTCAAGCCCTCGCGAAACAAAACAAAAAAGAAGGCGCCAAAGACCAGTGCGGTTCCGGGATCAGGTTGTAGTATGATGAGGACCATTGGAAGGACAATGATGAGTCCTACCTGTAGAATTGATCTTAGTTTTTTGAGATTCACTTGAATTTCACTCAGGTATTTAGCTACTGCCAATGCAGTCGCAACTTTGGCAAACTCAGATGGCTGTATTCCTATGCTACCAAGAGAATACCAAGAAGTAGCACCAGAAATATTTTTTCCAAAAAGAAATAAGCCTATTAATGCCAAAATGGTAATCAGGTAAAGAATACTCGCAAAACGTTCGAAAAACTTGGATTTTGTAATCAAAATTACTCCTCCAACAAATAGGCTTACCATGAAAAATAAGAATTGTTTTCCAACGGGTATTGTAAAATTAAAGATGCTTGAATCTTCATTAAAATTTGTGGAATAGATATTCACTAACCCAAAACTCACAAGAGCTAAGTATAGGATTATGGTGATCCAATCGAGTCTGTATAAACTTTTATTCATTGATTGTAAAAGGTTTTCCCGAATAGGGTTTATCGTATTCGCTTGCCAAACTTCCTTCGACCATTCTTTTTTCAAGCCAAGAACGTTTTACTTCTTTATTGATGTATTGTTCGAGCATTAAACTGGCGATTGGTGCTGCCCATCTTCCACCCCAATAACCATTTTCAATAAAAACTGCAATGGCAATTTTAGGGTCGTCTTTAGGAGCAAATGCAATAAAAATCGAATGATCTGTTAGTTGTGTTTTCACTCCATCGATTTTCGTAAAATTCTCTGCAGTACCTGTTTTTCCACAGACTTCAATGCCTTTGATACGTGCTATCTTTGCGGTTCCCCTTTCAATTACTTTATGCATTCCATCAATTACGACTTCAAAGTGTTCTGGATCAATACTGGTGTTTTTACGCAAAAACTTTTGCTGAATTGAGTCACCAGAAACAGATCGAAGAAAATGTGGGGTGTAATAATATCCACGGTTGGCTATGGCCGCTGTAAAGTTTGCAAGCTGAATGGGAGTAGTTAATACTTCTCCTTGCCCTATGGCATTTGAAATGATTGTAGGAGCCTTCCAGCCTCCTTCTTTATACCAAGAGTTATAATAGGCCGCATTGGGTATAAACCCTCTCTTTCCTACAGAAAGATCATACCCCAAATAATTTCCAAGTCCAAAACTTTTTAAGTGACTGTTCCATTGGTTTACGCCTTTGTCAGGAGTGTCGTATTTGTTAATTATTTTCTTGTAAGTGTTGGCAAAATAAGTATTACAGGATTGATAAATCCCTTTTAAAAGATCGTTATGAGAACCCCTTCTGCAATGGCATTCCATAAAAGCACCTCGGGCATAGAAATGTCCTTTGTTGCATTTGAACTGCGTTTCGGGGGTGATGACACCTTCCTGAAGTGCAATTAAGGCATTGAGTGTTTTAAAGGGCGACCCCGGAGGATAAAGTGCTTGCAAGCCTCTGTCAAATAAGGGTTTTGCTAAAGTATCTTGGGCAAGTTTTCTGTAGTTTTTTGATCGATTCCTGCCTACTAATAAATTGGGGTTATAAGAAGGAGCACTAACCAGGGCAAGAATTTCTCCAGTCGAAGGTTCAATAGCAACAATTCCACCGCGTTTATTTTGCATCAAGTATTCTCCATACTCCTGAAGGGTAGCATCTAAGGTTAGATAAATATTTTTAGCTACTTTAGGTTTTTCGTCAAAGGTCTTGTTTTTGTATTCTCCAATAATTCGATTGAATCGATCTTTTTGAAGAAAACGCTTTCCTTTTTCACCTCTTAACTCATTTTCATAGGACTTCTCAATCCCTTGCCTTCCAATCAATTCCCCTTGTTGGTAGTAGGAGTCGTTTTTAAGGTCACTGTTATTCACTTCACTTACGTAGCCCAACACATTGGCTCCATAATTTATGCGGTAATCACGGAGCGATTTTTTTTGAATAAAAAACCCTTCGTATTTCCACATTTGCTCTTGAAGTGTTGCGTAAGTCTCTTTGGAAATTTGGTTGACAATTACAGACGGAAGTCGTTTAGAAAACCGCCTTGCTTTTTTAAGACTTTTAATTAACTTCTCTTTAGAAATCCCGGTGAGCTCACAAAAGCTAAGCGTATCAAAGGGGATTACATTTTCTGGAATGATCATGACGTCATAGGCTGGTTGATTGGCAACTAATAATTTCCCATTACGATCATATATGAATCCCCGTTCAGGGTAATCCGAAATTTCTAGAATTGCATTGTTGTCTGACAACCTCTGGTATGAGGTATTGATCACTTGAAGTTGAAACAAGCGACTGATGAATAGGATGCCTATGATGAGGGTAAGTCCTGCCAAGAGTAGCTTGCGCATTAGTTTTTCTTTTTAGTGAGGTTAAGTGTAGCTAATAAAAGTATAAAAGTCAAAGCAGTATTGACCAATGTATTTCGTAAAATAAGTGTACTATGAGTAACATCAAAGTAGGCTATACTTTGAAGAACAAATTGATGAATCAGAATCATCAAGCCAATATATAAGGCTTGATTTCCCATACGGGACTTCATACTGAGAAGGGAGTTACTGTCGGGAATAATGCCAAAAGAAAAACGGATGACCATTGGGCGAATGAAGCTGATCAATAAAGTTGCAATGGTGTTAGCACCCGAAGAGTTTTGTACTATATCCAATACGAAGCCTAATAAAAACCCTAATAAAATTAAAAAGAATTGAGAACGGTCGAAGCGATAACTTATGATGAAGAACAGATATACTGATGGGCAAGAAAACCCAAAAAGATTAATATGGTCAAAAAGGAGAACTTGGAGTGTAACAGCAATAAAGAATCCCAATAAAACACCTAAACTATCTTGTACCATCTTCGCTCTTTTTTTGAAGATCTATAAATTCAGATCGTTTTTTATTTTCAATTATATATACATGCTCTAGGTCGGTAAGATTATTCAGTAAAGCCACTTCAATATTATAATAACCCCCAGTCGTTGGGGTTTCGAAATCAATAATTGTACCAATAGGAATCCCTTTTGGGAAATAAGCTGACATTCCTCCCGTCTCTATGGTGTCTCCAACTGCGATTGTATTGATTATCGAGACATCGGACAGTACCATTCGAGTAGGGTCATAGCCCTCCCACGACAAGGAACCAAAAGCACCCTTACCTTGTATTTTAGCATTAATACTGAAGTCTTGGTAGAGGATAGAAATTATACTTGAAAAATGTGCGCTGGTTTGTTTAATGATTCCGATGATTCCATTGGGGCCAACGACACTCATATCTTTTAAAATGCCATCCGCAGTTCCTTTATCAATGATTATAATGTTCCGGGCTTTGGCATAACTGTTTTTAACAACCGTCGCGGATCGAACCAAGTAATTATTCAATTCTGGATTTGTGCTTTTGGAAATTAAATTTTCTGCTTGATTGTACTGAAGTAGCTCTTGACGCAAAGCGCTGTTTTCAGCAAGGAGACTTTGGTTTGATTCGGTCAAACTGAGATACGACTTCGAATTGTTGATGGATTTAAAAATTCCTCCAGAAATGATAATCCCAAAACGCTGAAGTTTTGATTGGTGATAGCTGCTTCTATAACTCGAAAAAATAATGCCAATTCCTAATAGGAAAAGAAAGAGAAGTAAGTTCCTTTTTTGGATTATGATGTTTAAAATCCATTGCATATGCGAACTTATTTAATCAAGATCGTCTTGTAACGCTCAATGTTTTTAAGGACTATGCCTGTGCCACGAACAACCGCTTGTAAAGGGTCTTCTGCAATATAGACAGGAAGGTCAGTTTTGAGAGAGATTCTTTTATCCAACCCTCTGAGCATGGATCCACCACCAGCTAAATAGATTCCTGTATTGTATATATCAGCAGCCAATTCGGGTGGTGTTTGCGATAGAGCTTCCATAATCGCATCCTCAATTCTAAGAATAGATTTATCAAGTGACTTAGCAACCTCTCTATAGGAGACAATGGCTTGCTTTGGCTTTCCAGTCAAAAGATCCCTTCCTTGAACAGACATTTCTTCGGGTGGATTTTCTAAATCTTCAAGCGCTGCACCAATAGTAATTTTTATTTTTTCAGCTGTGCGTTCACCTACGTAAAGATTGTGTTGGCGTCTCATATAATACACAATATCATTGGTGAATACATCTCCCGCAATTTTTACAGATTTATCACATACAATTCCTGATAAGGCAATTACAGCTATTTCCGTTGTACCTCCACCGATGTCAACGATCATGTTACCTTTGGGTTGCTTGATATCGATTCCAATACCAATTGCAGCAGCCATAGGTTCATGGATCAAATAAACTTCTTTTCCGTTTACACGTTCTGCAGATTCTCGTACCGCTCGCATTTCTACTTCAGTGATCCCGGAAGGAATACAAATCACCATGCGAAGGGAAGGGGTAAATAAATTTTTCTTGAGGGTTGGAATACTTTTGATGAGCATATTGATCATCTGTTCAGAGGCATTAAAATCAGCGATAACACCATCTTTTAAAGGTCGAATGGTTTTGATATTTTCGTGAGTTTTTCCTTGCATCATACTTGCCTCATGGCCTATTGCAATTACTTTATTTGTTGTTCGATCAATCGCTACGATGGATGGACTATCTACAACAACTTTATCCTTGTGAATAATCAGTGTGTTGGCAGTGCCTAAGTCAATTGCAATTTCTTCTGTAAGGAAGTCGAAAAAACCCATAATTACGCTTTTTTATTTTGGTCTATCCCAAATGTACTAAAAATTAATGTTTAAAATGGCGAATTCCCGTGAATACCATGGACATTTTGTTGGCGTTACAGAAATCAACAGAAAGCTGATCCTTGATCGATCCTCCTGGCTGAATAACCGAACGGACGCCTGCGTTGAATGCAATTTCTACACAATCGGGAAAAGGGAAGAATGCATCACTTGCCATGACACAATTTTCAAGATCAAATCCAAAACCACTTGCTTTTTCGATCGCTTGTTTCAAGGCATCAACTCGTGAAGTTTGCCCTGTCCCGGAAGCTAATAATTGATTGTTTTTGACAAGAACAATTGTATTTGACTTGGTGTGTTTACAGATTTTTGAAGCAAATAAAAGATCCGCTATTTGTTGTTCACTGGGTGTGATTGAAGTAGCAACGGTTAAGTGTTCTTTGCTGTCTGTGATCGAATCTTTTTCTTGAACCAAATATCCATTAAGACAAGTTCTTACCGAGTTTTGAAGTAATTCATTACTTTTTTGAACGAGAAGAACCCGATTCTTTTTGCTTTTCAAAATTGTTAGAGCAGCAGCATCATAGGCTGGCGCAATCACTACTTCACAGAAAAGACTGTTGATTTTCTCTGCTGTTGCAGAATCGATTGTTTGGTTGCAAATCAAAACCCCTCCAAAGGCAGAAACAGGATCTCCAGCCAAGGCATCTTCGTAGGCTTGTAAAAGCGTAGATCGGCTAGCAAATCCACAAGCATTGTTGTGCTTGAGTATCGCAAAAGTTGGTTCTTCATTTTGAAATTCTTGCATCAACTGTACCGCTGCATCGATATCCAAAAGGTTGTTGTAGGATACTTCTTTCCCGTGAATTTGGTCGAGTAAATCATTCAATGGCCCAAAGAAGCTCGCTTTCTGATGTGGATTTTCTCCATAACGAAGGCTTTTGGATTCTTGAATACTCAATTTCAAACTAGCGTCTTCCGATTCAGCGTTAAAATAATTAAAGATTGCCGAGTCGTAATGAGATGAAACATTGAATGCTTTTGCAGCAAAATGTTTTCTATCGCTCAAAGTCGGTGCTCCTTCTGATGAATTTAATACATCTAAAAACTCGACATAATCATTCTTATTTGAAACACAAATTACATCAGCAAAATTCTTTGCAGCTGCACGAATCAAAGAAATTCCACCGATATCAATTTTCTCAATAATGTCTTGTTCAGAAGCTCCTGATGCTACTGTTTTTTCAAAAGGATAAAGGTCTACGATCACTAAATCGATTTGCGGAATTTCGTATTGTTTCAATTCCTCTTGGTCAGATGCTACGTTTTGACGGTTCAAAATGCCGCCGAAAACTTTCGGATGGAGTGTTTTAACACGACCCCCAAGAATAGAAGGATAGGAGGTGATGTCTTCAACGGCTACTACATTATATCCTAATTCTTGAATGAACTTTTCAGTTCCCCCTGTAGAATAAAGAGTCACACCAAGTGCATCTAGTTTTTTGATAATAGGAGCTAATCCGTCTTTATCAAAAACAGAAATTAACGCGGAACCAATTTTGTGAGCTGAATTCATTTTAGGAAATATTTATAGAGATATTATTGGATGTCATATGATCGCTAATGAGTTTATTTACTTGTTCTAGCAAATAAACGTCACTTTTGTCAAATGCGTTTGCGGTATTGGAGTCAATGTCGATTTGACCAATATTGGTTCGGTTCAAGAAAAGGGGGATTACAATTTCAGATTTTACATCAATATTGCAGGCAATATAATTGTCTTGCGCATGCACATCTTCAACAACAAAATTTTCGTTTGAAATGGCCACTTGTCCACAAATCCCTTTTCCAAAAGGAATGACGGTGTGGTCGGTAGGAATCCCTGCAAATGCCTTCAGGTGAAGTGTCTTAGTTTCTGCTTTAGCAAAATAAAAACCGACCCAGTCATAGGTGTTGATTTCGTGTTTCAACAGACTGCAGATCCCACCCAGCTTTGTTTCTAAGCTGGTGTCGTTGGAACCTAGAATAATTGAAACTGCAGACAGAAGTTTTTGTTGGTATTCCAAAGGGAAAATTGTTTTCACAAAAGTATTAAAATTTCTATCCAATGATTTGAATTTACACCTAATTTTAAATCAATTTATGAACTAAATAATGTTTACTTTTATTTCGGCAAAATAGAACAGCCTCAACATTTTAAAAGTTGGATCAAAAGCTCAAGTTTAAATGCATTAAAATTTTAAAACAAGCGTATGAAACAGGAATTTATTATCACAGGGATGACTTGTGGGAATTGTAAAAAAGGTGTGGAAGAAAAACTGAATTCCATTCCCGCAGTAAGTGGAATTCAAGTAGATTTAAAATCGGGGGCCACAGCAATTGAAACGGAGCAAGTACTATCTTTTGGGGCTATTGAAGCTGTCTTGGGGAGTAAATACACAGTAACAGATAGGAGAATCGAAACTTCTAAATGGAAGGCGTTATTTCCTTTGGGTCTTATTTTTTTATATGTTCTATTAGGAGCTATTTTTTTACAACTCCCTGCCTTTAGTCGTTCTGGTTTTATGATGGACTTTATGGGGTTGTTTTTTATTGTTTTCAGCTTCTTCAAGTTTTTAGGCTATCGTTCTTTTCCAACTTCTTTTGCAACGTACGACCCTATTGCGAAGGCAATTCCAGTTTACGGATGGATTTACCCGTTTATAGAAACTGCTTTGGGATTGGCTTTTTTGTTTCAGTTTGAGGTAACACTCGCTTTGTGGCTAAGTTTGTTTGTTTTGTCAGTCACAACTCTAGGAGTGCTCCGATCCCTACTCAATAAAAATAAAATTCAATGTGCTTGTTTGGGAACTGTCCTAAACCTTCCAATGACCGAGGCTACATTAATTGAAAACATTTTGATGATTTTAATGGCTTTGGGATTGCTTTTTGGCTTTGCTTAGTTTTAGTTGTATCTTTGCCAAACGATTCTGTATATGAGGCAATTGAAAGTCATTTTATTACTCCTACTGTTTGTCCATTCCAAAATGGGCATGGCACTCAACTTTCATTATTGTGGAGATCATTTAGCTGCAATATCGTCTGCCTATAGCCCCAAAGGCTGTGGGATGGAAATGAATAAAAATCAAAAGACCGATAAGCTTTCATTTTCTCAAAAAAGTTGTTGTGCAGATGCACTTGAAATATTTCAAAGTACAGAGGATATTAGCATTGCGGATGATGTAAAAGGATTGGATTTAGAATTCCTAAGCGCTCCAATTCAGGGGATTCGCAAGTTAGTTGTGTTAACCAACAATCAAAAAACTCAGCTCTACAAAAAACCACCACCACTTCAAAGGCGGCTTTATAGCTTGTATGGTTCTTATGTGTTCTACGAGTAAATCATTGGATAATATCTTATTCAATCGATTTTAGTACACAATGAATTTATACAATATACCATGAGAAATTTACACCTATTTATATTACTACTTAGTTGGTCCGTTCAATCGCAACAACAACTTACCGGACAAATTAAAATTAAAGAAAACTCTACCGAATCCCCGATAGAAGGAGTGAATTTGATTTGGCTGAATACTTCAATGGGAACCATTACAGATCAATCGGGAAATTTCAAACTTTCGATGTCTCCCAACTCGAAGCAATTAGTAATCAGTTACCTTGGATTCAAAACAGACACCTTAGTCATCTCTAGCCCCAAGATATTGACGCATACACTTCTTCCAAATACAGACGATGCCTTAGATGAAGTTACGCTAACTGAACGAAGGAAGGCCATACAAAAATCGTACTTAGAAGCTCAAAACATCATTCGAGTTTCTAGCGAAGAATTACTGAAAGCAGCATGCTGTAACCTTTCTGAAAGCTTTGAAACCAACCCTTCTATTGATGTCAATTTTACGGATGCATTGACCGGGACAAAGCAAATTAAAATGTTAGGTCTTTCCAGTCCGTATTTATTGATTTCTGAGGAGAATATTCCAATGGTTCGAGGAGCTTCTCAGATTTACGGTTTAACCTTTACTCCTGGTACTTGGATACAAAGTATTCAAATAACCAAGGGCGCTGGAAGTGTAGTAAACGGTTTTGAGAGTATCGCAGGACAAATTAATACTGAAATTCAGAAACCTTCATTGGATGCACCCATTTTTATAAATGCCTACACCTCTGTCAATGGGAGACAGGAATTCAATGCCCATTTCAACACCAAATGGAGCGATAAGTGGAGTGCGGGTTCCTATGTTCACGTAAACCAACGAACGCAAAAATTTGATAAAAATGCGGACTCTTTTTTAGATGTTCCGGTTTCGAAACAAATCAATGTTTTGAATCGATGGCAATATACCGATGCAACCAAAGGTTGGGTAGGGTTCGCAAGTCTTCGATTTTTAGATGATCAAAAACAAACTGGCTCCATCAATTTTGATCCAGAGTTACATAGAACTACTACTGCGTTTTGGGGAAGTGAAATAGCAACCCAACGCATGGACGCTTCCTTAAAAATCGGCTATGTATTTCCAGAAACGCCCTACCAAAGTTTTGGTTTTCAATCGGCATACAGTAATCACGACCAAGACTCTTATTTTGGACTGAGACGTTACGACATTAAGCACAAGAGTTTTTTTACAAACCTGCTGTTCAATTCAATCATTTCGAATACGAAAAATAAGTTTAAAACGGGAATCAACTTTTCTTTTGATCAATATAACGAACGTGTTGACTTAGTAGATTACCAGAGACGAGATGAGGTCATTGGAGCTTTTTTTGAATACAGCTATGATAGTTTAGACAAGTTGAATATTACAGCTGGAATTCGATTAGATGCACATAATCGATTGGGTACTTTTGTAACACCGAGAATTCATTTGCGTTATAATCCTTGGGAACGATCGGTACTCAGAGCTTCGGTTGGAAGCGGAAGAAAAGTAGCGAATATTTTTGCTGAAAATCAGAAACTCTTCGGAACAAACCGCTTGATTCAGTTGGTAGAAAATGGTGGATCTGTCTATGGCCTTCGACCCGAACAGGCTTGGAATTATGGATTGAGTTTTAGACAAGGCTTTACTTTGTTTCAAAAACAAGGAGATATTACTGCAGATTTTTATAGAACACAATTTGAAGATCAAGTTGTTGTCGATTGGGAGCAGGCAAGCCACATTCGATTTTATAACCTAGAAGGCTCGAGTTACGCCAATAGTTTTCAACTTGAATTGGATTACGAACCTTTTAAAAATACAGCTTTACGTTTGGCGTATAAAAATTACAAAGTCAAAACAACCTATGGCACACAAACCTTACAGAAACCCTTACAGCCTGAGGAACGTTTCTTTGCCAACTTCGAATATCGTTATGAAAACGAAGAAAAAGGTTCTCAGTGGAAAGCTGATTTCACCTATCATTTTGTAGGAGAACAGCGGCTTCCTTCCAACAGTAGGGATGGAGTAGGTTACTCCTCAGAGTCCTATGGTTTGTTAAATATGCAAATTACACGTGTTTTTTCAAAGCAATTTGAAGTATATTTGGGAGGTGAAAATTTGACAAACTACAAACAGTTGAATCCTATTATTAGTGCTGATGATCCCTTTGGCTCAACTTTTGATACTTCGTTGGTATATGCTCCGATTTTCGGAAAAATGTTTTACGCAGGACTGCGTTTTAAATTAAAAAATACAGAGAAATGAAAAAAATAATCATACTTCTAATTGCATTATTACCTGTGATTGGATTCGCTCAAAAAGCTAAAAAAGATATTAAGAAGACCAGCTTTGAAGTGAACGGAGTTTGTGGCATGTGTAAGGCCCGGATTGAAAAGCAAGCCTTTACGATCAAAGGTGTAAAATCAGCTACATGGGACATTCCTTCACACCAATTTTCGGTTATTTATGATGCCTCAAAAACCAGCCTTTTGAACATCCATCAAGAAATTGCCTCTGTTGGACACGACACTCCCTTGGTTACTGCGCCAGACGAGGTGTACAACAGTTTGTACATGTGTTGTTTGTACGAGCGTAAAAGCAAAGAATAACAGTACTTAATGCAAAATTTAAACGAATATTGATTTCTTTAGTCTAAAGCTTTAGATTGAAATCTCTACGTAAAACAATAATGAATTAATGAAGAAAAATACAGGATTCTATTTTAGAATTATACATCGGTATTTAGGGTTTTATTTGGTTGGTATTATGGCGGTTTATGCGATCAGTGGCATAGCAATGATTTTCAGGAATGATGATACTTTTAAAATCATCAGTGAAGTAGAAACTACGTTGCCCATTAACCTTGATGAGGCCGCTTTAGGAAAAGCCCTAAAAATCAAACGCCTTGCTGTTGAAAAAGTAGAAGGCGACCAATTGATTTTTAAGGAAGGGACCTATAATCAAGCAACGGGTAAAACCGTTTACCTTAAAAAAGAGCTTCCTTATATCCTCGACAAGATGGAGCATTTACATAAAGCAACAACCAACAGTCCTATTTATTGGTTGAATATATTCTTTGGAGTATCGCTTTTGTTTTTTGTGATTTCCTCTTTTTGGATGTTTTTGCCGCACACCTCTGTTTTTAAAAAAGGAATTTACTTTACGCTCGCTGGAATACTAATGACCTTACTTATTTTATTTGTTTAGATTACGCTTTGGAGTATAAAAAAAGCGATCCATTGGATCGCTTTTTTTATTTTTACTAGGCATATAATTACATCATGCCCGGCATACCTCCACCCATTGGTGGCATACCTCCGCCAGCTGGAGCATCTTCTTTGATGTCCAAGAGTGCACATTCGGTAGTTAAGATCATTCCAGAAACAGAAGCTGCATTTTCAAGAGCTACACGGGTAACTTTTTTAGGATCAATAATCCCTTCTGCAAGCATATCTACATAAGTTCCATTCTTGGCATTGTAACCAAAGTTTTGATCTCCTTCGAGGACCTTAGAAACAACAACAGACCCTTCTCCACCAGAGTTCTCTACGATGATACGTAAAGGGGCTTCTATGGCTTTCTTGATGATTTGAATCCCAGTAGCTTCATCTGCATTGTCACTAGCAAGATTGTCTAAAACTTTTTTAGCATTCAGTAGAGCAACTCCACCACCAGCAACAATACCTTCTTCAACGGCAGCACGAGTAGCATGGAGTGCATCATCAACACGATCTTTTTTCTCTTTCATTTCAACTTCAGAAGGAGCTCCTACATAAAGAACCGCAACACCACCCGAAAGTTTAGCTAATCGTTCTTGTAGTTTTTCTTTGTCATAATCTGAAGTAGAATTTTCAATTTGAGATTTGATTTGACCTACACGACCTTCGATTGCCTCAGCTGATCCAGCACCATTAACAACAGTTGTATTGTCTTTATCAATGGTTACCTTTTCGGCAGTACCGAGCATTTCTAGGGTAGTGTTTTCGAGTGTATATCCACGTTCTTCTGAAATTACAGTTCCACCAGTAAGAATTGCAATATCTTCAAGCATAGCTTTACGACGATCACCAAATCCAGGTGCTTTTACTGCTGCAATTTTCAATGCTCCACGAAGTTTGTTTACTACAAGTGTCGCTAGAGCTTCTCCATCAACATCCTCAGCAATAATGAGCAGAGGCTTTCCCGTTTGAGCTACAGGCTCTAAAACAGGTAAAAGATCTTTCATTGCTGAAATCTTTTTATCGTACAACAAAATGTAAGGGGTTTCTAAGTCAGCTTCCATTTTTTCTGAATCGGTAACAAAATAAGGAGATAAATATCCTCTGTCAAATTGCATTCCTTCAACAACATCTACATAAGTATCCGTCCCTTTAGCTTCTTCAACAGTTATTACACCTTCTTTACCAACTTTTTCAAATGCTTCCGTAATCAAACCACCGATGGTACTATCGTTGTTCGCTGATATACTTGCAACTTGATGAATTTTTTCAGAAGAACCGCCAACTTCAGTAGCAATTGCATCTAATTCAAGAACGATAGCTCCTACCGCTTTGTCAATTCCTCTTTTAAGATCCAATGGATTGGCTCCAGCAGCTACATTCTTCAGACCTTCCTTCACAATAGCTTGTGCTAGAATGGTTGCCGTTGTTGTTCCATCTCCGGCTAAGTCGTTTGTCTTTGAAGCAACTTCTTTTACCATCTGAGCACCCATATTTTCTAGGGGATCTTCAAGCTCAATTTCTTTTGCTACACTAACTCCATCTTTGGTTACTTGGGGTGCTCCAAAAGCTTTGCCAATGATTACGTTACGTCCTTTTGGACCTAAAGTAACTTTAACTGCGTTTGCAAGAGCATCTACTCCTCTTTTGATACCATCTCTAGCATCAATATCAAATACTATTTTTTTAGCCATTTTAATTTTATTTTTTTGTTAAACAATTGCAAGAATGTCGTTCTCTTTCATGATCAAAAAATCTTTTCCGTCATGTTGAAGTTCTGTTCCGGCATATTTACCATAAAGTACGGTGTCACCTTCCGATAGGGTAACGGGGTTCTCTTTGGTTCCAGGACCTACAGCAACAACAATTCCTTTTTGAGGTTTTTCTTTTGCAGTGTCGGGAATGTATAGACCCGAAGAAGTTTGGGTTTCTGCAGCAGCAGGTTCGATAAGAACGCGATCTGCTAAAGGTTTAATGTTGATTGTACTCATAATGTCTGATTTTTATTAAAATTTTTCATGATGCTATTTTCATAAATTATGCCAGTCTATTCCTTGTCAGTTAAGACAAAAAAAAATGCCAGCTTGTCAGGAAGCTGGCATTTATATGTCTGGATAAATAGTGTTTTATTCTATAGCAGCTGGTTCTTCTGAATCTGCGGGTACTTCAGGAGCAGCTTCTGGAATTACCTCAGGAATGGTTTCTGTTGAAATTTGTTCGAGTGTATTACCGTCTAATAATTTTGATTCTGCATCAACATTATTTTGTCCTGAATTTAAACTGAAATTTGAAAGTAAAATAAGTAC
>CBFHHG010000033.1:0-19998 GCA_965655585.1 Candidatus Arcticimaribacter sp.
AGAAGAAGATTTAATTGGGGAGGTAACTGCTATTATTGATAAGCCTAAGGCAACAAGTGATGATAGTTCAGGAGCAACTGTTGGAGCTTACATAGCCCTACGTAATGCAGGGAACGCTAATCATGGTGGTTATTTTTCTGTACAATCCGTTTCCTCTGATGAAATGGCAATTGCTCAAAAAGGTGGTGACTGGTTTGATGGAGGTATTTGGATAGAAATGCACCGTCACACCTATACTCCGGGTCACGGCCCTCTCAACGGGACTTGGGATCAACAATATGCAGCCATTGGAGACATCAACAACGCTATTAGTGCTAATTCTACAAACACTGCTGCAGTTGCTGAGATGAAAGTTATTCGCGCCCTATTGCATTGGAGGTTGTTAGACCTTTACGGTCGAATTCGTTATATCACCGAGGGAGGTGTTGCTTCTGCTCAATTATCCAGACCGGAAGGCGTTACACGAATTCAGGATGAAATTCTGGATGCCCTTGGAATTACAGTTACAGATTTAGCAAACCTTGATAATGCAACCTTTAGTTCGGACCTATCGACAAGTAAGGTGGCTTATCGTGTAAATCGATTTGCAGCTCTGGGATTATTGGCGAAGGTTTATATAAACGCTGAGGTATATACAGGTACTGGGAAGTTTCAAGAAGCTCATGATATTGCGGAATACATCATTTCTAATTCGGGTTATAATTTACACTCCAATTATGCAGAAATATTTGCACCAGATAACAACGTAAACGGAGCAAGTAGTGAATTGATTTGGGCAGTTGAATACGATGAAGCTACTGCAGGTGGAATGAATTTTGCTCAGATGAGTTTAACCTATGCTTCTCAAGCTACTTGGGATTTGCAAGACCAACCTTGGAATGGCTATGCTGCATTGGAAGACTTCTATAACAGTTATGATGATGCTGATTTGAGAAAAGAGAATAATTTTCTAGAAGGTCTTCAGCGAAAATGGGGAGTTGATGGAGCAAATACGGGAGATGTACTTATTGATTATGCTTATGACGATAGAGGGACTGGTGCAGATCAGGGTCAATTTGTAAATTATAAGCCAGGAATTAATGAACTAGCCCCAAATGCTTGTAGAGATTGTGGTACACGTTTGCACAAATTCGGCTTTAAGCGTTTACAAAGACCAGATATGGACAATGATTATCCGTTAGTTCGATTGTCGGAGATGTATTTAATTCAGGCAGAAGCGATCTTACGAGGAGCAACTTCAAGTTTTCAAGCCCATGAATTATTAAATGCGATTAGAGAAAGAGCTGGTTTAAGTGGATATTCCGCTTCAGATTTAGATCTAGAAGAATTATATCATGAAAGAGGTAGAGAGATGTTTATGGAGGCTACACGCCGTCAAGATCAAATTCGTTTTGGAAAATGGTCTGATGCATGGTGGGAAAAAGGCGCTAATGCACCTGGAGACCATCCAGTAATGCCCATTCCTCAGCCTGCTATTGATGGAAGTAGTGGAGCTTTGACGCAAAACTCACAATACTAATTAAATCTTTAGTAATTATTAAGAAAAGGAGGATGCTTTATTTGCATCCTCCTTTTTAATTCCAAATAAAATGAATAAAATAACACTTCTTTTTTTTGCACTTCTTCTTTTTGCTTGTGAAGCTGAGTACTCTAAAGTTATCCGACAAGAACGAAATAAGAACATCAGAAATGATTCTTTATTTCTAGGATTCCAGATGGGTCAAACCAAAAAAGATTTTTTTAAAAACTGCTGGGAACTGAATATGAAAGGTTTGGTTATACAAAGTGATGACAATAAATACGTCTCAAAAACTTTATTTTCAAAAGATGATGACAATACTGCTGATGATATTGAGATGCTGTTTTATGGCAGTTTTAACGAAAATAACATCATGACCGGTATGGATCACAAGTTCCGATATTTAGGCTGGTCGATTTGGAGTAAAGAGTATAATGCATTAAAGCTTAAAGAAGAATTGATAGACACTCTTGAAAAATGGTATCCTGGAAATTCGTTTTTTAAAGTAAAACACAGCAAACTAAATGAAAAAATCTACTTAAAAATTGACGGCAATAGACAAATTAAAATGTATACTGAAAATACAAGAAACGTTATCGTTAAAATTGAAGATTTAACCCAAAACCCAGGTTATTAGTCTGCCTTTTAATTCTATTTACAAAAAAGAGCACCTCGGGGCTCTTTTTTTTTTCACTAATATTCAGCATTAATTATTTGTTAATCCTTCAGTCTTGCTACATTTGTTCTTCGACATATAAATTATGAGCAAAGAACGTAAAAGAAGAGAAGCTTTAGTATATCATGCCAAACCACGGCCGGGTAAAATTGAAGTAGTCCCTACCAAAAGTTACAGTACCCAACGCGACTTAGCACTAGCCTATTCGCCCGGAGTAGCGGTTCCCTGTCTTGAAATTGAAAAGAACCCAGAAGATGTTTACAAATACACCAACAAAGGAAATTTAGTTGCAGTAATCTCGAACGGGACAGCTGTTTTAGGTTTGGGAAATATAGGATCAGAAGCTTCTAAGCCAGTGATGGAAGGTAAGGGGTTGTTATTCAAAATTTTTGCTGGAATTGATGTATTTGATATTGAGGTAGATGCCGAAGATCCTGAAAAATTCATTGAAGCAGTAAAAGCAATTGCACCTACTTTTGGTGGAATCAATTTAGAAGATATTAAGGCACCGGAAGCTTTTGAAATAGAACGTCGTTTAAAAGCCGAATTGGATATTCCTGTAATGCACGATGACCAACACGGGACTGCGATCATTTCGTGTGCAGCCTTGTTAAACGCATTGGAATTAGCAGACAAAAAAATAAGCGATGTTCGCATCGTGATTTCTGGAGCAGGAGCTGCTGCAGTATCTTGTACTCGTTTGTACAAGGCTTTTGGAGCGCGTGACGAAAATATAATCATGACCGATAGTAAGGGCGTTATTCGCAAAGATCGCGCGTCTTTAACTCCAGAGAAAAAAGAATTTGCTACTGCAATTGATGTCCATAGCCTGGACGAAGCAATGGTCAATGCTGATGTGTTTATAGGCTTATCGATGGCCGATATTGTTAGCGCAGAAATGTTGAAGACAATGAACGCCAACCCGATTGTTTTTGCAATGGCAAATCCTGACCCGGAAATAGAATATAATTTAGCCTGTTCTGTTCGTGATGATATCATCATGGCGACGGGTCGCTCAGATCATCCCAATCAAGTAAACAATGTTTTAGGCTTTCCTTTTATCTTTAGAGGAGCACTCGATGTACGTGCAACTAAGATTAACGAGGCTATGAAAATGGCGGCTGTAGAAGCTTTAGCAGAATTGACTAAAAAGCCAGTTCCAGAACAAGTTAATATCGCCTATCAAGAAACGAACTTGTCTTTTGGACGCGATTATATCATCCCCAAACCCTTTGATCCTCGATTGATTGAAGAAGTGCCGATCGCCGTTGCAAAAGCAGCAATAGCATCGGGAGTTGCAAAAGAGCCCATTGAAGACTGGGAAAAATACAGAGAGCAACTCGCTGGTTTGATTGGAAAAGATCAGAAAATGATCCGCCTCATTCACGACCGAGCTCGATCAGCTCCTAAGAAAATTGTATTTGCAGAAGCAGATCAATTGGACGTTCTCAAAGCTGCTCAAATTGTTATGGAAGAGGGTATTGGTAAGCCCATACTTTTGGGTAGAAAAGACGTAATTTCTGATTTGATGCAATCGATTAACTTCCAAGAAGAGGTTTCAATTTTAGACCCGAAGAGTGATGAGCAATTAGAAATAAAAAGTAAATACGCCAACCTTTTTTGGAATGAGCAGAAAAGAAAAGGGGTAACCTTATACGAAGCAGAATCTCTGATGCGAGAGCGGAACTATTTTGCATCAATGATGGTAAAAAATGGAGATGCTGATGCAATGTTGTCGGGCTATTCGAGGAACTATGCATCTGTAATCAAACCCGTGCTTGATGTTGTTGGAAAAGACAAAGGTGTTTCGAAAATTGCCGCTACCAATATGATGCTGACCGATCGAGGACCGATTTTCATTTCGGATACCTCCATCAATATTGATCCAACGGCAAAAGAATTGGCTAAAATTGGCTTTATGACATCTGAAATAGTGAAAATGTTTGGAATTAAACCGGTTATGGCGATGTTGTCGTACACCAATTTTGGATCTTCGAAACATCCCAATGCAGGAAAAGTAACTGATGCGGTAGCATACCTTCATCGATACTATCCCGAGCTGGTTGTAGACGGTCCTTTACAGTCAGATTTTGCTTTAAATCGAGAGATGTTGGAAGAGCGTTTCCCTTTTTCAGAAATTGCTAAAAAGAACGTCAATACCTTGATTTTTCCAAATTTAGAATCGGCGAATATCACCTATAAATTGATGAAAGAGTTGAATAAGAATCAATCGGTTGGACCTATTTTACTGGGATTAAAAGAACCCATTCACGTACTTCAATTAGGTGCCAGTGTCGACGAAATCGTCAATATGGCAGCAGTTGCTGTAATTGATGCGCAACAAAAGCAAAAAAGATGATTGCACAGATTAAAGGTAAATTAGTTGAAAAACATCCTACCCATGTTATTATAGACTGTAATGGTTTGGGGTATTTGGTTCATATATCCTTACATACCTACGGACAGCTTGCAGCCGACGAGTCCATTAAGCTGTATACACACCTCCAAGTCAAAGAAGATTCCCATACGTTGTTTGGTTTTTTTCAGCCCATTGAACGTACGGTTTTCCGGCTTTTAATTTCCATCTCGGGGATTGGTGCAAGTATAGCTCGAACCATGCTTTCGTCTATGTCACCTCAAGAAATTCAGCACGCTATTTTAAGTGAAAACTTAGCTGCAATTAAAGGGGTAAAAGGAATTGGTCTCAAGACCGCACAACGCGTTTTGATTGAGCTGAAAGATAAGGTTCAAAAAATCGAAGGAAATGATGAAATTCCTGTACTTCAAAGCAATAGAACCAAAGAAGAAACGTTATCAGCATTGGAAGTCCTTGGATACCCAAGAAGACAATCTGAGAAAGTAGTTGATAACATCCTTCAAAGCACCCCTGATAGTTCTATTGAAGAGCTGATTAAAATCGCTTTGAATAAACTGTAAAAACCCTTTGGTTAGAACAAAGCGTACCTTTTTTTATATTCTTCGCCTCAGCATATTAGTAGCCTTTTTACTAGGTTTTATTTCTATTGCAAGCCTGTACGGTCAAGACTCAACCGACTCCACTTCTGAGTTGGGTAATATTGCTTTTCCTCAAAACGACAGCCCTTTAGATCATTACATTTACGATACCGAACGGGAAGTTTATGTTTATGTACAATCCGATGGGAATTACCCATTAAACACTCCTTTGGTTCTTTCTCCAAAAGAATATGAGCGCTTGGTTCTTAAGGAACAAATGAATGCCTATTTCAAAGACAAAGTAAGTACCATATCACAAAAAAAAGGGAGTATTCAAGATTCTGCTCAAAGAGATCTCTTGCCAGAATTATATGTAAATTCGAAATTTTTCACCTCTATATTTGGGGGAAATGAAATTGATGTAACCCCCCAAGGTTCTATTGGAATTGATTTAGGAGCCCGCTACCAAAAAACAGACAATCCCTCTTTTTCTCCAAGAAACAGAAGGAATTTTGGATTTGATTTTGATCAACGAATCAGTTTAAGCTTATTGGGAAAAATTGGTGAACGCCTCCAAATCACAGCCAATTACGATACCGAATCAACTTTTGATTTTCAAAACTTAGTTAAATTAGAATTCAACCCACCCAAAGTAAATGAGCTGAAAGACTATTTACCCACTTCCATAAAAGACAAAAAAGAAGCCTTAGAAGGTAGAGCAGATCAGGTGATCGACAAGGTCTCTGGATTTGCAGATAAGGTACACGACAAGGTAACTGCAATAGAAGACAAAATATCTGGAGTTCAAGACAAGGTCTCGGCTGTTCAAAATAAGGCAAGCGAGTATCAAAATAAAATCAATGATTTTTTAAATAAACCTGCTGCAGAGGATGCTATTTTACAAAACATTGATATTGGAAACGTCAGTATGCCGCTCAACAGCAACCTTATTTCTGGCGCACAAAGCCTTATGGGAGTTAAGGCTGAGGTTAAATTTGGACGCACCAACATTACCGGAGTTTTTGCAGAACAGCGTTCACAGGCGCAATCTGTAATTGCACAAGGAGGGGGAACATTACAGGAATTTGATTTATTTGCACTAGATTATGAAGCAGACCGTCACTTCTTTTTGGCACATTACTTTCGAGACAATTACGATGCCTTTTTAAAAAACTACCCTTACATCAATTCTCCTATTCAAATTACTCGAGTTGAGGTTTGGGTTACCAACCGCCAATCTCAAACCAATAATATCAGAAACATCATTGCACTTCAAGATTTGGGAGAAGCTGATCCGAATAACACGAAGGTAGATGAACTCAACAGTTCTTTTTTTAACCTACCAACACCACGAGGAATTCCGGCTAATGAGGCCAATAAACTAGATCCAGACACGAATGCTGCAGGATCTTTTCTTACCGATGCAATTCGGGATGTTGCAACCGTACCGAACGGTTTTGGCCCACTGAATGGAAAAATTAGAGAAGGATTTGATTATGCCGTTTTAGAAAGTGCCAGAAAATTACAAACAACAGAATATTCACTCAATCCTCAGTTAGGATATATCTCCTTAAACCAACGTTTGAGTAACGACGAAATATTAGGGGTTGCTTTTCAATTTACATTTCAAGGAAAAGTATACCAGGTTGGTGAGTTTGCCAACGGAGGTATTGAGGGCACTTCAATCGTTGCAAGTAGCACTCAAAGTCAAGTTCCAACGGTAGCAACAAATAACCTTGTTGTAAAATTATTGAAGAGCACAATCACCGATGTTCGTCAGCCCGTTTGGGATTTGATGATGAAGAATATTTACAACACAGGAGCTTTTCAATTGGAACAGGAAGACTTTCGATTGAACATCTTGTATTCCGATCCTTCACCAATCAATTATTTGCCTGCTGTTGATGCCTCGATATGGCCAGAAGCATTAAAAAATCAAATCCTATTGCGCACACTGAATTTAGATCGCCTGAATTTATACAACGATCCCGAACCAGAAGGTGACGGGTTTTTTGATTTTGTACCGGGAATAACAGTAGACCCACAATATGGAAGAATTATTTTCCCAACAATTGAACCTTTTGGAGAAACCATCTTCAAGCTTTTAGATAATCCGGATGCTTCTAACGAGCAATATGAAAATGAACTGACCTATAATGCCAATCAAGCAAAGTATGTGTTTCGGGACATGTATGCGCTAACCCAGGCTGCAGCTCTAGAAACTTCAGAACAGAATAAGTATCAAATAAAAGGGCGCTATAAATCAGCTGGAGGAGATGGAATAGCTATTGGAGCTTTTAATGTTCCTAGAGGATCAGTTACCGTAACTGCTGGAGGTCGAGTCTTGCAAGAAGGTTTAGACTATACCGTAAACTACCAAATCGGACGCGTAAAAATTTTAGACCCAGCCCTGCAAGCTTCCAATGTTCCCATTCAGATTTCAGTTGAAAACAATTCTTTTTTTGGGCAACAAAACAAGCGCTTTTCAGGTTTTGATATTGTACATCAATTCAACAACAACTTTGTGGTCGGTGGAACCTTGATCAATTTGAGTGAAAATCCATTGACCCAAAAAGCGAATTATGGGACAGAGCCTGTAAACAATACCATGATGGGAATCAATACTAATTTCTCAACCGAACTTCCTTTCTTAACCCGATTGGTTAATAAACTTCCAAATATTGAAACAACTGCTCCTTCACGGATTTCGTTTCGCGGAGAAGTAGCCACCTTTATCGCTGGGGATCCTAGAAATACTCAACTGGAAGGAGAAACTAATGTTTATTTAGACGATTTTGAAGGCGCTCAAACCAACGTTGATGTTAAAGGGTTTTTTGCATGGAGTCTTGCGAGTGTTCCTTCTGAAGGATTTGAAGGTTCAGATGCAGGAGTAGATGATTTGTCGGCGGGTTTCAACCGAGCTAAACTTGCCTGGTATAGTGTCGATCCGATTTTTTACACCTCACAGTCACGCCCCCAAGGAATCGGAAATGATGATATCTCGTTGAATACTACACGTCGTATTTTTATCAATGAAATTTTCCCTGAACAAGATTTAGTTCAAGGGCAATCAACTTTTCAGCCCACTCTAGACTTAGCATATTTTCCTCAAGAAAAAGGACCTTACAATAATCAAGAAATGAATACCTTTCTTGCAAATCCCCAAAAGAATTGGGGGGGTGTTATGCGTTCGATTAATGCCACAAACTTTGAACAATCCAATGTAGAGTTTATAGAATTTTGGTTGTTGGATACTTTTACAGAATTAGAAACCCCTGATCAAGATCTTGGGTCTTTGGTTTTTCATCTTGGGAATATTTCTGAAGATGTTCTGAAGGACGGTCGTAAACAATATGAAAATGGCTTGCCGGGATCTGAACCTGTTGCAACCAATGAAAGTAATTGGGGAAAAACACCAGCAGCTCAATCCTTACTCTATGCGTTTAATACGATTGAAGAAGACCGCTTATTACAAGATGTCGGTTTTGACGGATTGAATGATGCCGAAGAACGGTTGGTTTATCCAAACGGACCTATTGATGATCCCGCTGGAGATAATTACGAGTATTTTGTTCAGGCTACGGGAGGAATTGTGGATCGCTATAAAAACTACAATGGAACGGAAGGAAACTCACCCATTGCTTTTTCAGATACCAACCGAGGGAGTACTGCTGAGCCCGATACCGAAGACATCAACCGTGATCAAACTATGAATACGATTGACAGCTACTTTGAATATCGTGTTCCTATTTCAAAAAACATGACGGTTGGGAATCATCCTTTTATTACCGATGTTCGTGAAAATGTAACCGTTGACCTCCCCAATGGACAACAACTTACTTCTCGATGGATTCAGTTTAAAGTACCCATAGATAAACGTTACTATCAAGGAACAAGTTTCAACACCTACTTCGACAACATCAATGGAATTGAAGATTTACGTTCGATTCGTTTTATGCGAATGGTTTTAAGCGAATTTGAAACACCGGTAGTGTTCAGGTTTGGGACTTTAGATTTAGTTCGTGGAGACTGGAGACGCTATAACCAGTCATTGAATGAAACGGTTATGGCCAATGCAAATACCACAGTGGATATAAGTACTGTTAATGTTCTAGAGAACGAAAATAGGGTTCCCATTAATTATGTTTTACCACCCGAGATACAACGAGAACAAATCAACAACAACAATACCATTGTTCGACAAAACGAACAATCACTCTCCTTTCGAATTTGTGATTTACAACCCATGGATTCCCGAGGGATCTACAAAAGCGTTGAAGTTGATTTAAGACAATATAAGAAACTGAAAATGTTCTTACATGCAGAATCTGTTCAAGGTCAAACCCCGTTGCCTGGCGAAGGAACGCAAGACGAATACGACAAACGCATGGTTGCCTTTATTCGAATTGGTACAGATTACAAAGACAATTACTACCAAATTGAAGTGCCGCTGAAGCCCTCTTCTTTTATGGAAGGCGCTTCCAACAAATTGAGTGCGCAGGAGGTTTGGCAACCCGAATTCAATTCTATTGATGTTCCAATTGAAATGTTGTCAAAACTTAAGGCAGCAAGTATTGGAAAGATTTCTAATGGAGCAATTTATTATGACGAAGATCTAAATGTTATTGATGAGTTTACTCCAATTAGCTCGCTTCCTGGGGATAAAAGATATAAGTTTTCGGTACGAGGAAATCCCTCGCTGGGATCAATAAAGACCATGATGATCGGAGTTAAAAACCCTTCACAAACTGTAGGTGATGTGCTGTGTGGTGAAGTCTGGTTCAATGAATTGAGGATTGCTGGAATTGACAGTCAAGGTGGTTGGGCAGCTATTGGGGCGCTCGATGCTAACCTAGCTGATTTCGCAACAATTAGCGCTTCTGGGCGAATGTCTACTATTGGTTTTGGATCTATTGAACAGTCGCCAAACGAACGGAGTAGAGAAGACCTAGCGCAATACGATTTTGTAACAAATGTCAATGTAGGACAATTGTTACCTCAGAAATGGGGCGTACAAATTCCACTAAACTACAATGTAGGGGCAACACAAATCACCCCTGAATACGACCCTTTTTATCAAGACTTACGTCTAAAAGATCGTTTGGCTACAGCTACGAGTAAGTCCCAGCGAGATACGATAAAAAATCAAGCAATTGATTATACCGAAAGAAAAAGCATCAGCCTTATTGGAGTTCGGAAGAATGGTGGTGCCACCAAAGCTCGTTTTTATAATTTAGAAAACCTTGATTTTTCTTACGCCTATAATGAGTTTTCTCACCGAGATTATGAAATTCAAAACCAGTCCAATAAAACAGTTGCCCTTTCGGCAAATTACAATTATGGTTTCTCCCCTGTAGAGATCACTCCTTTTAAAAAGATCAAAGCCCTCAACCGAAAAAAATACTGGCAGTGGCTTCGAGAAATAAACTTCAATTTAGTACCCAATAACATAGCGATCAGCTCTAAAATCGATCGCTTGTTTAATAGCCAGCAATTTAGAGAAGTATATACGGAAGGAGTAGATAGTTCGCAACAGCTCGCTCTACCGGATTTGCAACAGCGGAACTTTTTATTCGATTGGACCTACAGCATCAACCACAACATTACCCGATCCTTGAAAATGAATTTTACTGCTTCGAGTAATAATATAGTCCGAAACTATTATCAAGAAAATAATGAAGGGGCTACTTCGGTAGATAAAAGCAAGAATATATGGGACGGTCTTTGGGATGTTGGAGATCCAAACAGGCATTTTCAAGCCTTAACCTTGAACTATAAACTACCGTTTAAGTACATTCCGTTTTTGAGCTTTATTGATGCGAATTATAGTTATACAGGAGATTTTAGCTGGCAACGTGGGTCAGATGTCTTGGCTGATGTTGAAGATTTAGATGGTAATGTTTTGGGCATTGTTAATACCGTTCAGAATGCCAATACACAAACCCTAAACGGTTCTATCTCCATGGATCGAATTTATAGAATCTTTGGAATTCAAAAAAATCAAAAAAAGATAAGACAAATCCTTTCTAAAAAAGAAACCGATCCCAACGCCCCAGAGGGAAAGGAAAAGCCAAAAAAGAAGAAGAAAGTACTACGCTCGGTAGCGGATGTACTTTCGATAATGAAGCGGGTACAATTTACATACAGCGAGAACAACGGTAAGGTCTTGCCGGGCTATTTACCAACTCTCGGCTTTGGTGGAACTTTACAGCCAACTGCAGCTTTTACCTTTGGAAGTCAGGCCGATATTCGTTACGAAGTAGCCCGAAATGGTTGGTTGACCGATTTTCCAGATTTCAATCAGCAATTTACCCAAGTACACAACAATCAATTAAAAATAACAGGGCAATTGGATTTTGGAAAAGGCCTGTTGATCGATTTAACAGCTGAACGAAATTTTTCTGAAAACTTATCTGAAAACTTCTCTGTTGTAGATGGCTCCTATGTTGCTTTAAATCCAAACAGCTATGGAAATTTTGGGATGTCGACCCTACTCATTAGAACAGCCTTCAACAAGCCTTCAGGTTCTTTTAATCCCAATTTTGAAAAATTCAGGAAACACCGTCTGGTTGTAGCGCAGCGTTTAGCATCAGCAGCAGGAATTCCACTTACCGATGTAGATGAAGAGGGCTTTCCGAGAGGTTATGGAAAATCGAGCCAATCGGTTGTTATTCCAGCGTTTCTAGCGGCATATTCTGGATCTTCCGCAGAACAGGTGTCCTTGGACCCGATTAAGAAAACACCTTTACCCAACTGGAATTTAAAATATACAGGTTTGATGAACATCAAATCTCTAAAGAAAATATTCAATCGATTTTCTCTCACACATGCCTACCGTTCAAGTTATACAATCAATAATTTTCAAACGAATTTAGACTATGATCCTTCGATTCCTGACCAAGTAGATGACGGTGGGAATTTTGTTCCTTCAACGCTGTTTTCTAACCTGAATTTAGTTGAGCAGTTCAACCCCCTGATTCGGATTGATTTAGAATTGAAAAACTCGTTTAAGTTTTTAGCTGAACTCAAAACAGACCGCGCACTTTCTTTAAGTTTAGATAATAATTTATTGACCGAATCCAGTGGACAAGAATATATTGTTGGAATGGGGTATCGCCTCAAAGATTTACGCTTTAACACTCGAATTGGTGGTAGAAGAAAAACCTTGAAAGGAGATTTGAATATAAAAGCAGATTTATCGTACAGGAACAACATCACTGTTTTGAGGAATTTGGAAATAAACGACAATCAAGTAACCGCGGGACAAACTCTGTGGTCTATCAAATTAACTGCCGATTACGCTCTGTCAAGAAACCTAACAAGTCAATTCTTTTACGATCATAATTTCTCGGAATTTGCAATCTCCTCTGCTTTTCCACAAACCTCAATTCGATCGGGGATAAGCATTCGATATAATTTTGGTAATTGATCGGGAGAATCTGCTATATTTGTTTTTTTAAACAAAGAATAAATGAATACACCCGATACGTTACACTACACCAAAGACCACGAATGGATTTCAATTGAAGATGGAATTGCTACGGTTGGCATTACCGATTTTGCTCAAAGTGAATTGGGTGACATCGTATATGTAGAAGTAGAAACCCTAGATGAGCAGATAGGAATTACAGAAGTTTTTGGCACAGTAGAGGCTGTAAAAACCGTTTCTGATCTTTTTATGCCTCTTTCAGGAACTATTATTGAATTCAATGAATCACTAGAAGACGAGCCAGAAAGCGTAAACGAAGATCCTTACGGTAAAGGGTGGATGATCAAAATCAAATTGGACAACCCAGCAGAAGCTAGTGAGCTACTGGAAGCGGCAGCTTACAAAGAATTGATTGGTGCCTAGATATATGTTTTCCATTACGGCTTATAGTATTGGAGTTTTCATCATTTTTCTTTCTACGGTTCCATTACAGTTGCCCTCAAAAGAAATTCCTGGTTTCGATATTGATAAAGCAGCACATGCATTTGCCTATTTTTGTTTTGCAATGAGTGTATTTGTGGCATTGAATTTGGACTGGAAGTTGAAAACAGCAACGGAATGGACAATAATAAGTGGGTTTTCTTTGGGTTTACTGCTCGAAATCGTTCAAGGAAGCCTATTATTTTATAGAAGTTTTGAGGTCTATGATTTGTTAGCGAACACTCTAGGGATTGTTTTCTTTCTTTTTTTGTCAAAAAGAGTTAAAAAGTTATTGTCAAATGCCGTATTTTTATAAATTAGCTATCTAAATAAAGTTCTATGCAACTCAAAAAAAATCCTAAAGCTGACTTAACCAAAAACAGCAGCTTATATTTCGCTATAGGTCTTGCCTTGGTTCTCTTGTTCTCGTGGCAAGCGATCGAATGGAAGACGTACGAAAAATCAGCTTTCGACTATCAAGCGCTCAACGTTGATGACGAAGACGACGAAGAAGTGCCAATTACAGAACAACTGAAAACACCCCCGCCGCCGCCGCCTCCACCACCAGCTCCTGAAGTAATTGAGATTGTTGAGGACGAAGAAGAGGTTGAAGAAACGGTTATAGAATCTACTGAAACAGATCAAGAAGAGATTGTTGAGGTCGAAGATATTGAAGTTGAAGACGATTTTGACGATGTAGATGTTCCTTTTGCAGTTATTGAAGATGTTCCTTTATTTCCTGGTTGTGAGCGTGTAGCCAAATCAGAACGAAGAGCGTGTTTTCAAGATAAGATGAATAAGCATATCCGTAAAAATTTCCGTTACCCTGAAATTGCTCAAGAGATGGGAATTCAAGGAAGAGTATATGTTAATTTTATCATTTCAAAAGATGGGAACATTACGAACGTAAGAATGCGTGGTCCCGATAAAAACTTAGAAAAAGAAGCCGCTCGAATCATTTCGAAACTTCCAAAAATGATACCTGGAAAACAAAGAGGGCGCCCAGTACGTGTTCCTTTCAGTATTCCAATTACATTTAGATTGAACTAAAACAACGCCTGTTGTTTACCAAAGCCCGAAGGAAACTTCGGGCTTTTTTGTGCCTGTTAATTTAGGTTTCCGTTTCTATGGTAAATAGGGGATTGTACATTATCTTTGCCCAAGATTATGGATGTAGAAAAAATTCGTTTACAAACCCCAAAAGAGTCTACTTTTTTGCTCTTCTTGGACGACTTTAAGCAGTTGACAAAAGTGCGCTTAGCTGTAAGCGTCGTTTTTTCTTCTGTTGCAGGTTATTTTTTGGCTGCAGATACTCCTGTTCTTATTGATGTCATTCTATTAGCCTTTGGTGGATACTTTATGGTAGGAGCATCGAACGCATTCAATCAAGTAATAGAAAAAGATCTCGATGCATTAATGGATCGGACCAAAAACAGACCTTTACCCTCAGGGAGAATGTCGGTTCAGTCCGCTGTGTCGATTGCTCTTATTCTAACCGTTCTGGGCTTATTGGTTTTGTATACCATCAACACGCGTACAGCTTTGTTTGGCGGAATTTCAATCTTCTTATACGTTTGTGTATATACACCACTCAAGACAAAAACTCCTTTGGCAGTTTTTGTAGGAGCTTTCCCTGGAGCCATTCCCTTTATGCTTGGGTGGGTTGCCTATTCAAATCATTTTGGAATCGAACCTGGGGTATTATTTATGATACAATTTTTTTGGCAATTTCCTCACTTTTGGGCTATAGGCTGGATGCTAGATGACGATTATAAACGCGCAGGCTTTAAAATGCTTCCCTCCGGACATCCAGACAATGCCACTGCTTTTCAAATTGTGTTTTATACTCTTTGGATGATTGTAATCTCGGTTCTTCCAGCGACCGCCTATACGGGTAGTTTTAATTTAAGTATTATTGGAGCGGTTGTAGTAGGGATTCTGGGTCTAATTATGCTCTATTTTGCACTCCAATTGATGATTGAGAAAACAAATGAAGCAGCAAGAAAATTGATGTTCTCTAGTGTAGGCTATATCACACTGGTTCAAATTATATATGTTATTGACAAAATGATCACTTAAAATGGAAAAAACAGCAGTAGAAAGGAATGCTCGAGCAAAAAAAATGATGCTCTGGTTTGGGATGATTAGTATGACGATGACTTTCGCAGGTTTGACCAGTGCTTATGTAGTGAGCAGTAGTCGAGCTGACTGGCTGACCTCCTTTGAATTACCAACAGTGTTTTTGTACAGCACGGTTCTTATTTTTCTGAGTAGTATTACCTTTTTCCTCGGTAAAAAGGCTTTGAATCAGGGAAATATATTACTACAAAAAACGTTCCTATGGGCAACTCTAGGTCTGACATTGTTGTTTGTTTATTTTCAGTTCACAGGATTTTCACAAATCATAGAACAAGGATATTACTTTACTGGAGCAGCAAGTTCAATCACAACCTCGTTTCTTTATGTACTTGTTCTACTCCATCTTGCCCATGTTTTTGGAGGATTGATTGTTCTGTTGGTTGTTCTTTTTCAAACCTATAACAATGCATATACACCACAGGATAAATTGGGCTACGAATTAGCGGAGTTGTTTTGGCATTTTCTCGATTTTTTATGGATTTATTTATACGTTTTCGTGAGTGTGTATAGTTAAAAAAAATACTATTTTTGTAAAATTAAAATTTGACACTTTTATATGGAAGTTACAGCAAACAATACAATAGACGAAACCAATGTTTGGGGTGGAGGTAATAAACCTCTAAAAGCGAGTTATGGAAAATTGATGATGTGGTTTTTTATCGTTTCTGATGCTTTAACTTTTACAGGCTTCTTAGTAGCCTACGGTTTTTCTAGATTTAAAAACATTGATTCTTGGCCAATTGCCGATGAAGTATTTACGCATTTCCCATTTTTACACGGAGTTGATGCTCCTATGTATTACGTTGCTTTAATGACTTTTGTCTTAATTTTTTCATCTGTAACGATGGTATTAGCAGTAGATGCAGGTCACCACATGAACAAAGCGAAAGTCACTTTTTATATGCTACTCACAATCATTGGCGGAGCAATATTTGTTGGATCACAAGCTTGGGAATGGAAAAACTTCATCAAAGGCGAATACGGAGCTCTTGAAACTAAAGGAGGTCAAATCCTTCAGTTTATGGACGCTGAAACAGGAAAGCGTGTTGCCTTAGAAGCTTTTGCTGCTAATATCGACTCACCCAGAGATACACACCAAAATAGTAACGGGATTTGGTTCATTGGAGAATCTTCATTACCAAGTTATAGCTTAGAAGAAGTAGCTGCGGGATTTGTTGCCAATGAAAGTTTGGTTGTAAAGAGTGAAAAAATAGATGAAACAGGACAAAAGATTATTCTTTCGAGAGAAGAATCCTTGCTGAAAATAAAGGAAGCAGTCAATGTTGTTGAAGGAGCAAACCTCGTTCACAACGAATACGGAAACCGTTTGTTTGCAGATTTCTTTTTCTTCATTACCGGATTTCACGGATTTCACGTCCTCTCAGGAGTTGTCATCAACATCATTATTTTCTTTAACGTGATCATGGGGACTTATGAAAAAAGAGGACACTATGAAATGGTTGAAAAAGTTGGACTATACTGGCACTTTGTAGATTTAGTTTGGGTATTCGTATTCACATTCTTCTATTTAGTTTAATTAATTATAAAATATACATCATGGCACACGATACAGAAAACTTAGCCATCTTCAGAGGATTATTAAAATTCAAATCAAACGTTCAGAAAATCTGGGGCGTTTTGATTTTCCTATCCATCGTTACAACGGTCGAGGTTATACTGGGTATTGTAAAACCTGAAAGCCTTATGGGAATGTTTTTAGGGATGAAAATATTAAACTGGATTTTCATTATCCTAACAATTGTCAAAGCCTACTATATCGCTTGGGATTTTATGCACATTCGAGATGAAAAGGGCGGTCTAAAAGGATCCATTGTATTGCCTTTGGTTGTACTTATTCCATACCTATGCTTCATCCTCTTGTTAGAAGCAGATTATATTTTTGAGGTTATGCGTACTGGTTTTGTAAGTTGGAATTTCTAAAATAAAAAATGAAGAATAACGCATTTAAAAAGTATGTAGTACTCGGAATACTCTTTGTATTTCCAATCGTTATTTATTTGTTTTTTGCTTCGGGCATCAATAATTTTGCAAAGCTACCGATACTTACCCAGAACCTTCCTGAAATTAATTCTTGGAAAACCCTCCGTGGTGATCCTGTTCAATTTCAAGACCGCATTACCGTAATCGGTTTTTGGGGGAATGACCTTGAGAGCAAAAAGAGTGATGCTTTCAACCTAAATCAGAAGATCTATAAACGCTTTTATGAATTCAAAGACTTCCAATTTGTAGTTGCCGTTGAAGACGGATATCAAGAAGAAATTGCAAAGGTTATCTCAGAATTAGAAGAAGGAGTAGGGACCGACATGGTGAAGTGGAACTTTATTTTTGGTACTGCTGAACAAATTCAGACCCTCTTTTCGAGCCTTAAAAGTGATATCAATCTATCTCCTAAAGAAAGTACTTCTACTGTTTTTATTGTCGACAGAGAAGCTAACTTACGTGGACGTGATGATGATGAAGATGTGGGAACCCTTTTTGGCTACGATGCTTCGTCTGTTGCCTCACTTAATAATAAAATGACCGATGATGTGAAAGTCATCCTTGCAGAATATCGTTTAGCCCTCAAAAAAAACAATGTAAGCAGGAAAAAGTAAACTAGAGTTATTCTAGTGTGTTACCAATTAGGCGGATAATAACTACATTTACATATGAAGAAATCTTCTTATATCGGACTTGCAATCATCATACTCGTATTTGCAATCATTGTTGTCCCTAAAATCATTGATCGACTTACAAACAACGCAACCGTCGATAGTAGCCGCTCCATAAAGCCGGGCTTTAAAGCTCTAGATTTCATTAAGATCAATGGAGAATCGAAGCAGGTGCCTGAGTTTTTATTCTTGAATCAAGACAGCATTTACGTATCCAATGAAGATTATTTAGGGAAGGTTTATGTTGTTGAATTCTTTTTTACAAGCTGCCCATCCATTTGTCCGATCATGAATAAAAATATGAAAGTCTTACATGATGCATTTGGGAATCAAGAGAATTTTGGAATTGCTTCCTTCACCATAGACCCGGATCACGATACCCCGTCTGTGTTAAAAAAGTATGCGGAGAGCTATGTTGGTTCAGAAGTTTCCTGGAATTTCTTAACAGGATCAAAATCCAGTGTATATGATTTGGCAAACAAAGGATTCAACATATTTGCCGAAATAAACCCTGCAGTCGCTGGAGGATTTGAACATCAGGGCTATTTTGCATTAATCGACAAAAAGGGCTTTATTCGGTCTCGACAAGACGATTATGGAAACCCAATTGTTTATTATTCTGGATTAGACCAAGAAAATGTAGAAGAACAAGGAGTAGATATGCTTCTAGAAGATATAGATCTTTTACTTAACGAATATTAATTATTATGAATGCAAGTAAATCTACCCTAAAGTATAAAAACTGGATCATTCTAGTGTCAATAGCTATTCCCGTTGTAGTCGCTTTTCTTTTTCGAATACGATTAGAGAATGTTCAATCACTATCATTTCTTCCTCCAATCTACGCAGCAGTCAATGGCTATACGGCAATCATACTATTATTAGCGCTATGGGCAATAAAAAACCGTAAAATTAATTTGCATGAGCAATTAATGAAAACAGCGATTGGTCTTTCTTTAGCCTTTTTGGTTATGTATGTCGCTTATCACCTTACATCTGATCCAACTCCTTTTGGAGGAGAAGGTGTTATAAAAATAGTGTATTACACCATCTTGATTTCACATATTTTGTTATCGATAATAATCATACCCTTGGTTTTGGTCACATTTGTTCGTGGAATTTCTCAACAATTCACACAGCACAGAAAAATTGCTAGAATTACATTTCCTATTTGGCTCTACGTAACAGTTACTGGGGTTATTGTTTATTATATGATTTCTCCATATTACGTTTAATTGTTTCTTAATGAAAAACACAATACTTCTTACGTTAGCTCTTTTCTTCCTCGGCTCTATTGATGTAGAAGCGCAATGTGCTATGTGCAGAGCTGTGCTTGAATCGGAAGAAGGACAGCAAACGGCTAAAGGGATCAACAACGGAATTGTATACCTAATGGCCATTCCTTACGTCTTGGTTGGAGCCGTTGGAGTCGCAGTATTTCGTATGCTAAAAAAATAATTTGTTTATTATTGTAACAAATTACTTTTTTGATCGTCTTATTGTCAAGATTCGTTTTTAAAAGACATAATATTCCAAATTTCATGATACAAATAAAAAACCTTCACAAGTCTTATAAAATGGGAAGTTCTTCGCTCCATGTACTCAAGGGCATCGATTTTGCTGTTGAACAAGGCGAACTAGTGGCCATAATGGGTTCTTCGGGATCTGGAAAATCTACACTCCTAAATATTCTGGGTATGTTGGATGTTCTTGACGAAGGCTCCTATACCCTAGACGATGTTCTGATTAAAGATTTAGACGAAACCAAGGCGGCTAAATACCGGAATAAATTTTTAGGATTTGTTTTCCAATCGTTTAATCTGATTAATTATAAAACAGCTGCAGAAAATGTATCCCTCCCGTTATACTACCAAGGAATAGGTCGTAAGGAGCGACAAGAGCAGGCAATTAAATACCTTACCATGGTAGGACTAGCCGATTGGTCTACACATTTACCTAGCGAGCTTTCTGGAGGTCAAAAACAACGAGTTGCAATTGCACGCGCTATGGCATCTCGACCTAAAGTACTCTTGGCTGATGAGCCTACAGGAGCCTTAGACACCAAAACCTCGTATGAAGTAATGGACTTGATCCAAAAGATAAATCAAGAAGGAAACACCATCTTAGT
>CBFHHG010000034.1:0-14402 GCA_965655585.1 Candidatus Arcticimaribacter sp.
TCACCAGGATTTATCGGTGCTTCTGGTTTTTTTGGAATAGTACATCCACAAGAAGAATATACTTTGGTGATTTCTAAGGGCATATCACCTGAATTGACAAAAGTAAATATGCGAATACCATCGCTTCCTTTGACAATTTCTCCATAATCTACCACACTAGATTGGAATTCTATTTTCGGTCCAACTGTTTGTGAGAACCCATTGTAACTGAATGCTAGAAATAAACAGAAAGTGGTAAAAATATTTTTCATTTTCATCGATTTAGTTAGTACCAATTTACATAATTTTACTCAACTCAACAAAAGCACTACAAAATGAACGGTTTCCTTTTGTAATCCCTTTAAGAAAATTACTTTTGTTATTTATAACAAAAACCAGACCATTTATGTCGATTTCCTCAAAATTTGAAGCCTCAACTGTCGAACAGAAATGGTATGACTATTGGCTCAGTAACAAATACTTTGCTTCTACACCAGACGACCGTCCTGCCTATTCCATTGTAATTCCGCCGCCCAATGTGACTGGAATTCTTCATATGGGACATATGTTGAATATATCCTTACAAGATATTTTAATTCGTAGGGCTAGAATGCAAGGTTATAATGCATGCTGGGTTCCTGGAACCGATCATGCGTCTATTGCAACTGAAGCCAAAGTAGTAGCCCGTCTAAAAGAGCAAGGAATTGATAAAAATGATTTAACTCGAGAAGCATTTTTGGGGCATGCTTGGGATTGGACTGAAGAATACGGAGGACTTATTTTAAAACAATTACAAAAGCTAGGTGCTTCTTGCGATTGGGATAGAACCAAATTCACATTAGATGACGATATGTCAGCGTCTGTAATTCAAGTTTTTGTTGACTTGTTTAATAAAGGTTTGGTATATCGAGGATACCGGATGGTAAACTGGGATCCAGAAGCTCAAACAACACTCTCTGATGAAGAAGTTGTTTATGAAGAGAAGCCTGGTTTTTTATACCACATTGCTTACGAAGTTGAAGGCGAAACAAAGCCACTTATTATCGCAACTACTCGTCCGGAAACAATTTTCGGGGATACCGCTATTTGTATTCATCCTGATGATGAACGTTTTCAGCATTTAAAAGGAAAGAAAGTAAAAGTGCCTGTAGCCAATCGATGGATACCGATTATTCAAGATGATTATGTGGACATGGAGTTTGGAACAGGTTGTTTAAAAGTTACACCTGCACATGACATCAACGATAAGGCTTTAGGAGAAAAACATAATTTAGATCTTATTGATATATTCAATGCCGATGCGACGCTCAACGCCCACGGATTGCATTATGAAAACCAAGACCGTTTTGTAGTTCGTAAGGCTGTTGCTAAAGAATTAGAAGAATTAGCGGTTTTAGTTAAAAAAGAAGATTATACCCATAAGGTTGGAACTTCTGAACGAACCAAGGCAGTTATTGAACCGCGCTTATCGGATCAATGGTTCTTGAAAATGGAGCAATTGGCCGAGCCTGCGATTAAAGCAGTTCTCGAATCGGAAGAAGTTGCTTTGGTTCCTGCTAAATTTAAAAACACCTATCGTCACTGGATGGAGAATATCCGTGACTGGAATATCTCGCGTCAGCTGTGGTGGGGTCAACAAATACCAGCTTACTATTACAGCAACAATCCAGAAGATTTTGTGGTAGCAACTACTGCAGAACAAGCCCTAGAATTAGCACGATCTAAATCGGGTAATACCGATATGAAAGCAAGTGACCTTCGTCAAGACAATGACGTATTGGACACTTGGTTTTCTTCGTGGTTGTGGCCAATCTCTGTTTTCGACGGTATTCGAAACCCAGATAACGAAGAAATAAATTATTACTATCCAACTAGAGACCTTGTTACTGGTCCGGACATTTTATTTTTCTGGGTAGCACGGATGATCATTTCGGGCTATGAATACCGTAATGAAAAACCATTTTCAAAAGTATACCTTACGGGTCTTGTACGGGATAAGCAAGGGCGAAAAATGTCCAAGCAACTAGGAAATTCTCCAGATGCTTTAAAGCTAATTGATGATTTTGGAGCTGATGCTGTCCGAGTCGGCCTTATGTTGAGTTCAGCCGCTGGGAATGATTTATTGTTCGATGAAAGTCTGTGCCAGCAAGGAAAGAATTTTTCTAATAAAATATGGAATGCTTATCGCCTGATTGAAGGTTGGGAAGTGGATGAAAACAGAAACCAATCGGCTGTAAGTAAAGAAGCATTGCACTGGTACACCCAAAAATTTCAACAGGCATTAGAACAAATCAACAATCATTTTGATAAATATCGTATCTCCGACGCCATGATGACATCGTATAAGCTCATCTGGGATGATTTTTGCTCGTGGTTATTGGAAGCGATTAAACCGGCCTATGGTGATCCTATTGATGGGCAAACCTATCGTGAGGTTCGTGTTTTGTTTGAAGACAATCTAAAGCTACTTCACCCGTTTATGCCTTTTCTTACTGAAGAATTATGGCAGGATATGGATACCCGTTCTGTTGAAGAAGCACTGATAGTGACTGCGTGGCCAGAGGTTCAAGCTTATGATGAAAAAATCATCCAACGTTTTGAGGAAGCTACTGGAGTAATTGGCGGAATTCGAAACTTTAGAAAAGAAAAAGAACTTGGATTTAAAGAAGTGCTTGCTCTTCAGGTAATCGGTTCAGCGCAAGCCATTCCCTTTGAGTCCTTGGTTCAGAAAATGGGACAATTGAGTAGTGTGTCTTATGAGGAAGCAATATCAGATCAAACTGGAGGTGCATTTCGCGCCAATGGTTTGGAATTCTTTATCCCTCTAGAAGGGAAGATTGATGTAGAAAAAGAACGTCTCAAACTACAAGAAGAGCTGAAATATGCAAACGGTTTCTTATTATCGGTTCAAAAGAAACTTGCAAATGAGCGTTTTGTATCAAACGCACCCGACCAAGTTTTGGCTAATGAACGAAAGAAAGAAGCTGATGCTTTAGAGAAAATTGAAGTCATTGAAAAAAGTTTGGCAGCCCTATAACTAGCTGTTACTTCATAGCAACTACATCGACACCACCCTTTACTGCTTGATTTAGTTCTACATTGATCTTGGTTCCGATTGGAAAATATAGATCTACACGCGAGCCAAATTTGATGAACCCAGCATCGGTGCCTTGAACTACATTCTGACCTTCTTGTGCGTAATTTACAATCCTACGGGCTAACGCCCCAGCTATTTGACGATATAAGATCGCGCCAAAGGAGTTGTTTTCTAACACTATGGTAGTACGTTCATTCTCTTCGGATGACTTTGGGTGCCATGCTACAAGATATTTTCCGGGGTGATACTTGCTGAACAATACTTTTCCACTCATCGCATAGCGAGTAACATGTACGTTTATTGGAGACATGAAAATTGAAACCATCAGCCGTTGGTCTTTGAAATATTCTTTTTCATACACCTCTTCAATAACGACCACCTTACCATCTACCGGAGCAATAACATGATCTGCATTGATCGGAGTATTTCTTTTGGGGTTTCTAAAGAACTGTAATACGATAATTAATAGACCCAAGGCGCCTAGTTGTAGTGCCCATTTGAGCCAAAGAATAGTTAGGAAGAAATCTGCTCCCAATGCAATTCCAGCTGTGAATAAAAACGTGAAAATTATAATAAAGAAACCTTCTTTGTGGAACATATTAAATGAATTTTAATAATAAATAATAAAAGGGAGCTACAAAAATAACACTATCCATACGATCATAAAAACCCCCGTGTCCTGGGATTAAACTTCCACTGTCTTTAACTCTCGCAACCCGTTTAAAATAGGATTGAACAAAGTCACCCAAAGTGGCAAGAACAGGGATCAATAGTGCAAATAAAACCCAGAGGTTGCTGTCAAAAATATGCATTTTTGATTCAATGAAATAAGTGACTAGGATCGTGGCTAGCATTCCACCAAGAAAACCTTCCCATGATTTTTTAGGAGATATAGCCGGTAGTAATTTGTGTTTTCCAAATCTCGATCCAAACAAATAGGCAAAAGAATTGTTTACCCATATCGCAATATAGAGTAGGGCAAGTATCCAGGGTTCGTAAGCTAAACCGTCAAAAGCTGTTCGAGTAATGAAGTAAGATGATAAAACAATATATCCCACGCTGAGTACAAATTGAGCAGGATAGTTGTATTTTATTTTCCTTGATATGAATAACATTGCCACCAAAACCAAGTTGATGGTAAGTGTACTATAAACTAAAATGTCATCTGTATATACACTGACAAACCCGAGAGTGGCATAAACCGAAAGTAAGACAAGAGTAAGTATAGGAATAAAACTTTTGAATTGAATCAAGCGTTGGAATTCCCACAGGGCTAGGCCCGAAAAAAGAAGTACAACTGCTGTTATGGCGATGGGAGACAGGAAGATAGCGCCCATTAAAACCCCTGCATATAAGCTGCCTGATAATGCGCGAATTTGTATATCTTTCATTTAAGAATCTTCTTGAACGAGTAAATATAAGTTTTTTGTACTACTCCCATAAGAAAGGAAATCATCTTCTTTATTGGTGTCAAAGGTATTTAGTGTGGTAATGTTTGAAGGTAAGTCTTCTTTATATCGGGTATTGATCATGGTCATTGCTTCACTTATATCTTCTACAAATTGAGCAGCACTTGCCAAAATGATAAGATTTTCAGGAAGTTCATCAAGCTTCAGGTTCTGTATCTGATGATTGCATACCAAAATCGATCCTTTGTTTGCAATCAGATATTCACAGCCCAACAGTTGAACCGTAGCTTTATTATTTTTCGAAACCTCAGGATTTACTGTGATGTTGAAAAAACGATTCAAGCTATTAGAATCGCTTTTAAGATCCTTGATACCCCAACCGTTCTCAGCTAAAATTTTATGAAAATAGTTCCGGGTTTGTTCTACGTTTTCACTAAAAATAAACTTTCCACCTTTTTCGGTAAAAACTTGGGCAAAATGGAGTTCTTTCGGATTTTTTTCGGAAGCTAGGTAGGGACTTTTATCAGCATTTTGCTCCTTTTTTTTTGATCCAAAAATATTATTAAAGAGCCCCACAGGAAATTATGTTTATTCAGTTACAGTCTTTTTATCATCCTCAACCGCTTCCTCTTTGTCAAAAGGTCTTTCCCCTAAAATAGTTAACAAATCGTCTTTAAAGAGAACTTCTTTTTCTAAAAGGCGTTCGGCTAAAGTAGTGAGTTTATCTTTATTGTCTTTAATTAATTTCAGAGCACGGTCGTACTGTCCTTCAATTAAAATAGAAATCTCCTGATCAATTTTTTGAGCTGTATCTTCAGAATAAGGCTTAGAGAAATTATAATCCGATTGACCACTTGAGTCGTAATAAGTGATGTTTCCAATGGCGTCATTTAATCCATACACCGTAACCATGGCTTTAGCCTGACGGGTTACTTTTTCTAGATCGCTTAAGGCTCCAGTAGAGATCTTATCGAAGATTACTTTTTCTGCTGCTCGTCCTCCTAGAGTTGCACACATTTCATCGAGCATTTGTTCCGTACGAACAATCATTCGTTCCTCAGGAAGGTACCATGCAGCTCCTAGGGATTGTCCTCTTGGGACAATAGTTACTTTCACTAAAGGAGCAGCGTGTTCGAGTAACCAGCTAACCATAGCATGACCAGCTTCGTGAAAAGCGATCGTTCTTTTTTCTCCTGGTGTTATGATTTTATTTTTCTTCTCAAGACCCCCAACAATACGGTCTACCGCATCTAAGAAATCTTGTTTCCCAACTGATTTTTTATTTTTACGAGCAGCTATTAAAGCAGCTTCATTACATACATTGGCAATGTCTGCTCCTGAGAACCCAGGGGTTTGTTTCGATAAGAAATCAACGTCTAAAGTCTTCGTTGTTTTAAGAGGAGCAATATGGACAGCGAAAATTTGTTTACGTTCCCGAACATCAGGAAGGTCAACATAGATTTGTCGGTCGAAACGACCTGCACGCATCAGGGCTTTATCCAAGACATCAGCTCGGTTTGTCGCCGCTAAGACGATCACATTGGTGTTGGTTCCAAAACCATCCATCTCGGTCAACAATTGATTCAAGGTATTCTCTCGCTCATCATTAGAACCGGTCATGTTGCTTTTCCCACGAGCTCTTCCTATTGCATCTATTTCATCAATGAATATGATGGCAGGAGATTTTTCTTTGGCTTGCTTAAAGAGATCACGAACACGCGATGCACCAACTCCAACAAACATTTCTACAAAATCCGAACCTGAAAGTGAAAAGAAAGGAACTTTTGCCTCTCCGGCTACTGCTTTTGCTAGTAAAGTTTTACCTGTTCCTGGAAGCCCAACCAGCAGTGCACCTTTTGGGATTTTACCTCCTAGCACGGTGTATTTGTCTGGGTTTTTTAAGAAGTCTACAATTTCTTGAATTTCTTCTTTTGCTCCTTCTAAACCAGCTACATCTTTAAAGGTAGTTTTGATGTCCGTTTTTTCGTCAAAAAGTTTTGCTTTCGATTTTCCAATATTAAAAATCTGACTTCCCCCACCGGCGCCGCCGCCGCCAGACATTCTCCGCATTAAGAAAATCCAAACACCTACAATAAGTAGGATAGGGAGGAAGCTCAAGAAAATATCCATCCAACGATTTTCTATGGTCGTGAAATCATATCGAAAAGTAATGCCGTTGTTTTCTGCTTTTTCAAGCTTACGCTGAAATAATTCAAGATTTCCCACTTCAAATTGATAGTGCGGCCCTTTAATATTTTCTTGCCCAAAAAGATTTTTGGTTTTTGTTCCTGCGTGAATGGACTTCTCTAAAGCTTTTTCAGTCAACGAAACTTTAGCTAAGTTTTTATTATAAACTACAACTTCCATGACATCTCCATCACTGAGGAAACGTTCGAATTCTGAAATATTAGTTTTTTTAAGCGTCTGAGAGCTGCTATCTCCAAACATGCTTACTGCCAATAACCCAACAATTACGAGTCCATAGACCCAATAGGTATTGAACTTTGGTTTTTTAGGTAAATTTTCTTTTGCCATAATTTTATTTACAGATTGGAGTCGATTAATGTAGTTTCAGCATCTCCCCACAGTTCTTCAATATTATAATGTGCTCTTGTTTCTCTTTGAAACACATGCACAACTACATCTATATAGTCCATCAAAACCCACTCAGAATTATCTAATCCTTCTGTGTGAAATGGTTTTTCGTGGATGGCTTTACTTACTATTTTCTGAATTGATCCAACAATTGCCGATACATGCGTGTTTGAGGTTCCGCTACAAACTAAAAAATAATCACAAACCGTATTTTCTATTTTTCTTAAATCGAGGAGTTTTACTTCAAGGCCTTTAACTTCTTCTATCCCTAGAATTATCTGTGCAATAAGATTATCAGCACTATTGGAAGGTTTTATCATCAAATTTTTTTCTTTAGTGCAAATTTATTATATTCTTGTCAGACACTAGCAAATTAAGATGCCATATTTCAAATTAATCAAAATTGATGCCACCGACTCTACCAATTCTTTGCTCAAACAACGATATCAGGCTAATTCGTGCTCGGATGGAGAGGTTTTGTGGACCAGTATTCAGCGTCAGGGGAGGGGGCAAAGAAACACCGTTTGGCTTTCTGATCCGGATAAAAACCTAGCTTTCAGTATATATAAAGAATTTAATACGGCTGAGGTTCAAAACCCGTTCTTGTTAAGTTGTCTGGTTTCTCTTGGGGTACAAGCCGCATTAGAATCTTTAATGATTCCTCAGGTTTATGTAAAATGGCCTAACGACATTATGTCAGGTGATAAAAAGATTTGTGGTGTGTTGATCGAAAATATGTTTAAAGGCAGTTTGTTGCATGCGAGTATTATTGGTGTTGGTCTTAATGTAAATCAAGAAAATTTTAAAAACTTACCCAAGGCAGCTTCGATGCTTCAGATTTCGGGAACAACCTATAATTTGGATGATGTTTTGGCAACTTGCTTGGACCATATTCGACAAAAGTTAGAATTAATAGACCATCCAGAAGAACAGATAATAAAGCTTTATGAGGCTTCTTTATATCGCATTGAAAAACCAAGTACGTTTGAATCTCACGACCGCTTATTTACAGGAATTATCAGAGGAGTTACCCTTCAAGGGTTGCTCAAGGTTCAATTGGAAGACAACCAAATGGCTCTTTTCGATTTAAAAACGATTCAACTGAAGAACTAAGGCTTCCAGTTGGCGGGATCTTTTCTCCAGTTTACTAATGTTTCTTGTTGCTCTTTTTCAATGGTTGCTGATGCGGTTGCGTGTTCAATCAAATGATTATAATCGCTTAGTGTATAAAGTTGTACTCCAGCTTCTTTGAAGTTATTTTCTGCTACTGAAAAGCCATAAGTAAATAAGGCAATCATCCCCAATACTTCAATTCCTTCTGCTTCAATTGCAGTTACAGCATTCAAACTACTCATCCCTGTACTAATCAAATCTTCGATAACAACAACTGCCTGTCCTTCCTGAACTACGCCCTCAATTTGATTTTGACGTCCATGCTTTTTGGGTTCAGGGCGAACATATACAAAGGGTAAATTTAATTTTTGAGCAACTAAAGCTCCAATCCCAATAGCGCCAGTTGCTACTCCAGCAATGGTTATATTTGTCCCGTAAAGCACTGTAACTTGTTGAGCAATAGCATCTGTAAGATAATCACGAACTTTAGGAAAAGACAAAGCCAAACGATTGTCGCAGTATATTGGTGATTTCCATCCACTCGCCCAAGAGAATGGATTTTTTGGTTCCAATTTTATTGCATTTATTTGTAGTAAATGAGCTGCCGTTTCAAAGGCAATTTTTTCGTTGTAAATCATACGCAAATGTATAAAGTATTTTTCAATCAAAAACCAATTTTCTTAACTACTGAATTGGTTCCTCAAACCCCTCGTACTCCTGTCTTCTTTATTAAGTTTTCATCGCCTGAAAACATTGCAAAAGCACTTAAGTCTAAACAAACGGATTGTTTGTATTTGTATCATCAGAAGGAAGATAAGTTGTGGATGCATTTCCTCAAACATTTTCCAATTGTTGAGGCTGCTGGCGGTTTGGTTCGTCATGAAGATGGGCGTTTCCTTTTTATTTATAGGAATGATAAATGGGATCTTCCCAAGGGTCGCATTGAAAAAAATGAACCCATTCGTCTTGCAGCAGTTCGAGAAGTTGAAGAGGAAACTGGGGTCGACGGTTTAGAAATTGTAAAACCCCTCATAGAAACCTTTCATGTTTTTAATCGCAATGGAAGGTATAAGCTCAAAAAAACCTTTTGGTTTGAAATGAAAACCGCCTCAACAGTTACTCTAATTCCACAGTTGAATGAAGGAATTGATCAAGCGATATGGATTTTGGAAAAAGAAATCCCTCAGAAGTTTGAAAATGCCTACGAGAATATAAAGGAAGTATACGGAAGTCTTCTTTAGGAATCGGTTACTGCCTTGGGTACCAAATGCGCATAATCTCCGTGATTTTGAATTACCTCTCGAACAATGCTACTGCTTATAAAAGAAGTTTCTGTTGAAGTCAATAGAAAAACCGTTTCAATATCAGACAAACTGCGGTTGGTGTGTGCAATTGCTTTTTCAAATTCAAAATCAGCTGGGTTTCTAAGACCACGTAAAATGAAAGATGCGTTGATGCGCTCGCAGAAATTCACAGTCAATCCTTCGTAGGTTTTAACTGAAATTTTAGTTTCTCCTTGAAAGGTCTTTTCAATAAAATTTTTGCGTTGTTCCAAAGTAAACATATACTTTTTATTGGAATTGACTCCAATCGCAATTACAATTTCATCAAATAGAGGAAGTGCCCGTTGAATGATATCAATGTGCCCGTTGGTGACGGGATCAAAGGAGCCTGGAAAAATCGCTTTTTTCATAGTACTAAAGGTATTCTTTTTTTCTTAGAGCTGCTTCAATGAGTTCTTCAAGGAATTCTAGTAAAGAAATTCCATCGGCTTCAAGTTGTTGAGGAACTAAACTTTGAAGAGTCATCCCGGGGATGGTGTTGACTTCGAGTAAATGAGGGATGCCATTCTCAAAAATGAATTCACTCCGTGTAACACCTTCAAGTCCCATTTTTTGATAAATCTTTTTAGAAAGACTAACTGCAGCTTCGGTCCATGCATCTGGAAGTTGTGCTGGGGTTATTTCTTTGGATTTCCCTTCATACTTTGCTTCGTAGTCAAAAAAGTCATTTTCGCTGATGATTTCTGTTATCGGCAACACCTTGATCTCCTTTTTCCATTTTAAAACTCCAACACTTATTTCGCGGCCAACAAGTGCTGCTTCTATGAGTACTTGATGATCTTCTTTAAATGCATTTTCAATGGCAAGTGGAAGTTCTTTGGCGTTGTAAACTTTGGATATTCCAAAGCTGCTACCCGCACGATTTGCTTTAACAAAACAGGGAAAGCCCACAGTTTGCTCAATGGTTTCAGTACTATAGTCATCGCCTAGGTCTAGGGTGTAAAAACGTGCGGTTGGGATGTTTAGGGATCTAGCTACTGCCAAGCAGTCTCTTTTGTTATAGGTTAAACCAGCGGCGTAACTAGAACAACTGCTCTGAGGGATTTGAAGCAATTCAAGCATACCAGCTAATTGTCCGTTTTCTCCTGGAGCTCCATGAATCATATTGATGATCATATCAAAGGTTACTTTTTCACCCTTTTTGATGAATGAAAAGTCAGCCTTATCCAAATTGTACTCGTTTTCCGCAGCATCAGAGACGGACCAATCGGTCTTTGTGATATGAAGGTAAAAGACTTCATGCGAACTGTTTTGTAGCGCATTGAAAACGGTGGCACCACTTTTTTTAGAGATGTCGTGCTCTGAGGTAAATCCTCCCCAGGCAACTCCAACGACTGTATTCATTTGATTAGGATTATAATAGTTCTAAAATTCTTAGGTAAAGGTAATTGTTTTCCAGCGTTCAAAACAAGCGGGATTTATTATCTTTACCACAGATAAAAATCAAAATGAATTTTTTGCGTTTCTTTTTCAGTAAACTCTTTGTAAAGCAATTGCTTTGGGCTGGTCTCTTTGTAGTGTTGTTCATCGGGTTGTGTTTTTGGGGTTTAAACCGTTATACCCAGCATGGAAAACATACTCAAGTTCCTGATATTGAAGCACTCTCTTTGGAGACTGTTGCTACTGTTTTGAGTCAATATGAACTCCGTTACGAAGTATTAGATTCTGCTAAATTTAACCCAAACTACCCCCCTTTTTCTGTTATAGAGCAACTCCCAACTGCTGGTTCAGACGTAAAACAAGGAAGAAAAATTTACCTAACAGTCAATCCCTCTGGCTATAGAAAGCTGAGTATCCCCAACGTAATACAAATCACCAAGCGTAATGCTGAAACCCGTCTTACCGCTGTAGGATTTGAACTGGGTGAAATTAGTTACCGCAATAATATAGGGAAGGATATGGTTCTCGAAATCCGTTATCAAGGAAATAAAATCGAGCCCGGAACAGTTCTTCCCAAAACTTCAAAAATAGACTTAGTCTTAGGAAATGGAAAACGATAATTTAGATCCTGAATTTCTGGGAGAACAAGTGCTACACGAACACTTTTCTTTTACTGCAGATCCAGGACAAGAGCCTCTTCGAGTAGACAAATATTTGATGAATCGCGTAGAGAATGCTACCCGAAATAAAATTCAAAATGCTGCTAAAGAGGGTAGTATATTTGTTAATGATGTTGTTGTTAAATCTAGCTATAAAGTAAAAGGGGGCGATACGGTTCGCGTACTTTTTGGTCATCCTCCCTACGAAAACCTCTTGGTGGGCGAGGACCTTCCCATCGATGTGGTTTATGAAGACGATAGTTTGATTATCGTAAACAAGGCTGCAGGAATGGTTGTTCATCCCGGTCATGGAAACTACTCTGGGACACTCATAAACGGCTTGATGTTTCATTTCGATAACCTACCTCAAAACGATAAACAACGTCCCGGTTTGGTTCATCGAATCGATAAAGACACAACGGGTTTGTTGGTGGTAGCAAAAACAGAAACCGCAATGACCCACCTGTCTAAACAGTTTTTTGATAAAAGTTCAGAGCGCAAGTATTTTGCCTTGGTTTGGGGTGATGTAAAAGCGGACAGTGGAACCATTGAAGGCAATATCGGTCGTCATCCAAGAAACCGTTTGCAGATGACTGTCTTCGATGAGGAGGAGGAGATTGGAAAACCTGCAGTTACCCATTACAAAGTATTGGAACGCCTAGGGTATGTTACCTTTTTAGAATGTCAATTGGAGACTGGACGTACACACCAGATTCGTGCTCATATGAAACATATTGGTCATACGCTCTTTAACGACGAGCGTTATGGAGGCGATGCCATACTAAAGGGAACTAGTTTTACGAAGTACAAACAGTTTGTGGATAATTGTTTTAAACTCCTTCCACGTCAAGCCCTTCATGCAAAAACCCTAGGTTTTGAGCATCCGGTAACTGGAAAGTGGATGCAGTTTGATTCTGAAATCCCAAACGATATGCAACTAGCGCTAGAAAAATGGCGCCAATATGCGGTTCATAAAAATTTATAATACGGCTATAAAAAGTTGGAATCCAATTCCCTTGTAGTTTTCAATTGAACCGCTTACTTTTAAGTAAAATTGTTGGACTATGAAAATGATCATTTCCCCTGCCAAATCTTTAAATTTTGAAAAGGAACTTCCGACTTCAGAAGCGACGCAAGCCTTGTTTTTGCCTGAAGCTGAACGAATCAATAAACTGCTGAAGAAAAAATCGGTCAATGCCCTTGGGAAGCTCATGGGGATTTCTGAAAATTTATCCCAGCTGAATTGGGAACGTAACCAAGCTTTTCAACTGCCTTTTACACCCGAAAATGCCCGCCCAGCAATTTATACTTTCGATGGTGATGTCTATACCGGTCTCGATGTATTCAGCCTTTCAAATTCCAAGATCGGGGCCTTGCAAAATCAACTGCGGATTCTATCGGGTTTATACGGACTTTTGAAGCCCTTGGATTTAATTCAAGCCTACCGACTAGAGATGGGAACTAAATTCCCAGTTGGTGTGAAGAAAAACTTGCCTGACTTTTGGAAAACTAAAGTTACCCAAACCCTGAACGATGAAATGGGTGAAAATGAACTTCTCATAAACCTAGCCAGTAACGAGTATTTTGCAGCAATCGATACCCAAGCATTGAAAACCAAAATCATCACCCCTCAGTTTAAAGATTTTAAGAACGGAAAACTCAAGATGATTTCGTTTTTCGCTAAAAAAGCACGTGGGATGATGGTGCGGTATATCCTCGATCATGAATGTAATACGCAAGCCGATCTGTTAGGATTTGATACAGATGGGTATCAGTACAGCGAAGAACATTCCCTAAACGAAATGCAGCCTGTTTTTATCCGCTAAGATTTCGCTCTCTTTTTTTTGTTTTTCTTGCGGTTTCTTCGTACACCCGAAGTGCCTAAAATAATTTTTCCGCGACGGGTTTTTTTATCTCCTTTTCCCATAAGTAGTTGATTTGGTTTCAACTAATATATCTATTTTTAGATTAAATTCCAATTATGTGGCACCACAAACATCCCTATCCACCTTTTATCCCTGAAAATGCTACTCGATTGATTGTCGGTACTTTACCACCACCTCGATTTTCAACAGGAGCGTTGAACGATCAAGATGTAGACTTTTGCTACGGTAGTAGTAACGGTATGCTTTGGAAAATATGGGATCATTTGTATGAGCTGAACTTGGTTTATGAAAACACTAAGCATGCAATTGAACAACGCAAAGCATTTTTAAAGCGAGAACACTTGGGTATTTGCGATATTGTAGGAGCGGCCTACCGCGATAAGATCGATGCCTCGGATCTTGGTATGCAACAGCCTGAGTTACGCGACCTCCTGGGAATTCTAGAACAACACCCCAAGGTAGATCAGCTAATTTTTACGGGAGGAAGCAGTAAAAATGGTCCCGAATATTTTTTACGTAAACTCCTGAAAAAAGCGACAATTCCCCTAGAATGCATCGATAATCAGGTTCCTCGTAAACATCAATTTGTGTGTGCCGGCAGAATAATAACAACCTACAGCCTTACCGCTCCTTCAGGAACCGCCAACCGTGCCATTGGCAGTATGCCCGCCTACAAGGAAGCAAAAGCCCAAGATCCCCGTTATACCACCTTTGACTTTCGGGTGGAGCAGTATGGTAGGGTTTTTCGGGGGAGTGTGTAGTTTAATTTATTGCTTTATGGGTTGGAAAGGATACAGTGTTACATTACAAACAGGTTCAGCTGCAAGCGTAATCGCATTTGGTACGCCTATTTCCAAAAAATTGGACAGCAACAATTGGTATTTTACACCCCTTAAAAATACCCGCTAGGGATAATGTTATTTGCTTTTACTCCGTTTTTT
>CBFHHG010000034.1:14502-19877 GCA_965655585.1 Candidatus Arcticimaribacter sp.
TTATCTTCAATTTCCATATATCTAATATTGGTAAGCTCATTCTATATTGTTAAAGTACTTGGAGCTTCTGGCATCAACGCATTATCAAGAATTATTGGTTTTATTGTAATCGCAATTGGAGTAGAATTTATTATTTCAGCAGTTGTAAGTGTTTTTAATATTGCCTAACGGTTACGTATATGAAAAGTAGCGGATTTTTACGTACAAACCTTTCGGTTAAACACAGACCTTTTTTATATTTCATTACTTTAGTTTTAGCGATTAAACCGCTATTATTTTTATACATTGTTGGCAATAGTATTTTTTTCAATTGATAGGTTCTTTATATAACTGTTTACCCCAAAATTGAATATCTCTTTCAGGTAAATGAGAATGATTCATTAGCTGATAAATCTCGTCTTTAATTTCTTTGATGGCGTTTGGGTCTTCAGTTCGTATTCTAGTTTCGTAATTATGTTTAGTTCCGCTAGAGGTAAAATTTAGAGAGCCTAAATACGCTATTTGGTCATCAATTAAATAGATTTTACTGTGGATAAATGTATCACTTTGGTCAGATTTGTCAGGTGACATATAAACTTTAAATGGGAAAAGTTGAGAATACCAATAAGAGTAAATTCGCTTATTTTTTATTTTGTTTTTATAAAGCTTAACAACTAAAAACAGAATTATAATTGGAATTAATCCAAAGGCTATTTTTATGTCTTTAATATAATAAGCAACACCAATTAAAATTATCAGAAGTCCAAATCCAATGTAAGTTAGAATTTTAGAAATGTCTTTCCATTTATCTCTTTTTTCAACAGCTTTTTCGTCAGTTTCTCTATTTTGAGTTATTAACTTATGAATGTTTTTGTCGTAGCTTCCATAAAAGTCTTCAATATTATCTGTTGTTATTAATTCAACATCAAGATTTCTCTTTCTGAAGTTTATCAATTCTGTAATTAAAAATGGAGATAAATATGGCGAAACAATTTTAATAGATTTACGTGCATTGCGGATGTCATTTAAAAGCTTTTTTCCTGCTCCTTTTCCGATATAAATATCGCAATTTGCTCCATTATAAAACATTTCCATTCAGTTTTTTGAATTACAGAGAACGGTTTTGTATAAGATTAGTTGCGTGGTTTATCAACTAACTTTGCAAGTACAAACCGAATAGAAAATCCGTGAGAATTTTTGTAAGTAGGCTCCTACCAAGCAATTAATTTTATACGTTGTTAGCATACGTTATTTTTCTATTTCAATTGTTTTAAAAATATATGATTTAGATAATTCCATTGTGTGAGTGAAATTTTGAAAAGCATTTACTGGGTTAATTTTCGGATAGTTTATTTTAGAAAAATTCTCTCTATCTAGTTGTATTGAATAAATATAATCGTCTTTCGTTTGTCCGTCTTTTTTATCTATTCTTTGTGTATAAGCTGAAATATTTACTTTTTCAATACCAGCAGAGGACATAAATGAAATTCCAGCAACTAATAAACCAAGTCCAGTTACACATTTTGCATATTCTTCCTTTAACTGCTTTTCGCTTTTCTTTTTTACAGATAATTTTCCAGATTGTAAAATAGAAGCAGTTTCTTTTGGTAAATGTTCTATTTCAGGTAAGTCTAAATCGATAAAAAATGTTTTGTTTTTCTCGTCGTATTCAAAGTCAATAAAAAATTCTGGTTTTATGTCAATTTCTTTGAGAATAGTTTCAAAATTATTTAACACATAATTTTCAGTTCCATTTAAATTGCCAAATAAGTTTTCCTTTTTTTGTTCAAAAATTTTATGATAGTTTAGATTAATGTCTTTCTCTTTACTTGCTTCTGATTTTTCAAACTTTTCTTTTTTTGTTTTCCAATTCTCAACAGATTTTTTCAATCTTTGTTCTAAGTTATCTGATATGAATTGAGTTCTTCTTTTCTTGTTTTTCCAAAATAATAGAGAGTTAAACTGGTTTTTAGCTTCTTTTAAAAGTTCCTTTTCAATTGAAGATTTTGAAGGTTCTAAAATGTCATATTTTTTCTTTGTGTATTTTTGAGGTTTTAATTTTTCAATTTTATCTTGAATTTCCGTTTTAGTTATAGGTTTGAGAATGTGTTTATACAATTCCGTAAATTCAGTTGTTTCTTCGATTATTAGGTTATAATAACGATTGTATATTTTTTTCAGATTCTCTTTATACTCAGGTGTTCTTTTGAGTTTATTTATTACTTGTTGTGAAGTGATATTTTTTCCGCTATTATCGTATATTTCCACAACTGGTTGATAATTTTCGTCTAGGTCTAATTTTACTCCGACTTGTGTTTGATTTTTGGAAATAGAATTATTATTAATACTGCTTTTCTCGGTATTTGAAAGTTTAGTTCTATTGTACAATCCTGTTCCGGGAATTCCTGTATTTAGATACGCACCAGATTTTCCAATATTTACACTTGCTCCTTTTGGCCCTAAAGTTGTGCTAATTCCAGATTTTGAAAGATTTATATTCAAACCTGGAGCAAGTTTAATTCTATTTCTGTATCTCATAATTTTTTAGGATTTCACTCTAATGTATGCTAACTACCATATATCAGAACGGGTTCCGATATATCGCCTTTATCTTTTTTGTTTTATTTATTTTCAATCTGTTGATAATCAAAATATTTTTCTCGTGAATTTGATTTAAATATGACTGCTCAGTTGTTTTATACATAAGAACCCGATCCAAAAAGGGGAAAACAGCAAGTGCTTTCCAGGAAGTGGAAACAGTATAAAAAAGGGTTTTTGGGCAAACGTAGGTCATGGTATAAGAATAGATTTGGGTCTATGCTACACTAAAGATATAAAAAAAATATAAAAAGTTGGTTTAGGCTCTGATGGAGCGCACAAAGGCCTCGATCTGGTCCACACCTTTTTCCTCCAAAAACTTGATGAAGGCAGAGCCAATGATAGCTCCGCGAGAATGCAAACTAGCCGCTTCATAGGTTTCGGCATTGCTGATCCCAAAACCAACCACGGTGGGGGTGTTGAGGTTCATCTTGGCGATGCGCTGGAAATAGTCCGTTTGGATGTTTCCGAAAGTACTTTGCGCTCCGGTCACCGCTGCACTCGATACCATATAGATGAAGCCATTCGAAACCTGGTCTATATAGCGAATGCGTTCTTCGGGAGTTTGGGGGGTGATGAGGAACATATTGTATAAACCGTGTTGGTCAAAGAGCGCTTTGTATTGCTCATGGTATACATCTACGGGCAGATCGGGAATGATGAGTCCGTCGATACCCACCGCTGCACAGCGGGCAAGAAACTTTTCGATACCGAATTGCATCATGGGGTTAAAATAACCCATAAGCACCAAGGGGATGCTGATTTGATTACGAATGCCCTCCAATTGGGAAAACAACTTTTCGGTTGTCATTCCATTGCGTAGGGCTTGGGTAGAGCTTTCTTGTATGGTGGGGCCGTCGGCCAATGGATCCGAAAATGGCAAGCCAATTTCTACCATGTCCACCCCAGCGGCTTCCAGTTTTTTTAGAATAGGCACCGTGTCTTCTAGGTTTGGAAAACCTGCAGAAAAGTAAATGGACAATAATTTTTTGTCTTCGTTGAATTTTTGATCGATTCTATTCATTACAATTTAAAATAATCAATATAGGTATCTAGGTCTTTGTCTCCACGCCCGGAACAGTTAAACACAATAATTTCTTCTGGCCCAAATTTACGCACATCGAGTGCTGCAAAGGCATGTGCCGTTTCTATGGCAGGGATAATCCCTTCCATTTGGGAGAGGGTAAGTCCCCAGTCCATTGCCTCTTGATCGGGGATGGAAATGAATTCTGCCCGCTTGCTTCTAAACAAATGCGCATGCATGGGGCCAACGCCCGGATAATCCAACCCCGCAGATATGGAATAGGGTTCTGTGATTTGTCCGTCGGGAGTTTGCATCAAAAGGGTTTTACTCCCGTGGATGATGCCTTCTTTCCCAAGGGCAGAAGTGGCTGCGCTCTCGCCAGAATCGATGCCCTTTCCGGCAGCTTCTACGGCGATAATATTGACACGATCATCGTTGAGGTAGTGGTAGTAAAGTCCAGCGGCATTACTTCCTCCACCTACACAGGCAATCACATGGTCGGGATAGTCGCGACCTTCTTGTTCTAGGAGTTGCCATTTGGTTTCCTCACTAATGATGGATTGAAAACGAGCAACCATATCGGGATAGGGGTGTGGCCCAACCACCGAACCAATGATGTAGTGGGTGTCTACTGGATTGTTGATCCAATCGCGGATGGCTTCATTGGTAGCGTCTTTAAGGGTTTTACTCCCCGATTGTGCCGGACGTACCGTTGCGCCTAACATTTTCATTCGTGCTACATTGGGTGCCTGACGTTTGATGTCCAATGCCCCCATATACACGATACATTCAATACCCATCAAGGCACAAACCGTGGCCGTGGCTACACCGTGTTGCCCTGCACCAGTTTCGGCGATGATACGATTTTTTCCTAGGCGCTTGGCCAAAAGAATTTGCCCAATGGTATTGTTAACCTTATGCGCTCCAGTATGACATAAATCTTCCCGCTTGAGGTAAATCTTGGTGTTGTATTTTTTAGACAGTCGCTTGGCAAAATAAAGTGGGGTTGGGCGACCCACATAGTCTTTGAGCAGGGCGTCAAATTCTTTTTTAAAATCTGGATCCTCTGAAATTTTCAAATAACTTTCGCGAAGTTCGGCTACATTAGGATAGAGCATTTCGGGGATAAAGGCACCGCCAAAGTCTCCGTAATATCCTTTTTCATCTACATTATAGTTCATACAATTCGTTTTTAAATTGTGTTAGTGCATCCATATTTTTAAGGGCGGGAGCGAGTTCAAATTTACTATTCACATCAATAGCATGCAAGGGTAAGTTGGTGTTTAATAAAGCCTTTATTTGGATCGTGTGTTCAACACCAATTCCTCCACTAAGAAAAAAAGGCTTTTGGGACGGATAGCGCGCAAGAATACTCCAGTCAAAACCATAGCCATTGCCGCCGGGCAGTTCTCCTTTGGTGTCGAATAAGTAAAAATCGCAACAGCTTTCGTAGGATACTAGGGTGGTAAAATCAAACCTATCCTTGATGCTGAAGGCTTTGATTACTTCTACATCCAACGACTGTATATAGGAGCAATATTCTGGATTTTCTTTTCCGTGTAATTGCACAGCCTGTAATTGGTGCTCTTTGATGATGGTTTCTATATAGTCGATTGAAGCATCTACAAAAACACCGGTTTTTTTAATACTCTGGGGGAGGATTGGGGTTGTTCCTTTTACAAAACGAGAAGAAGGTGCCCAAAAAATAAAGCCCATATAGTCGGGAGCTAAAGCTGCAAGTGCTTCAATATTTTCAGTTTCCCGCATGCCACAA
>CBFHHG010000035.1:0-19851 GCA_965655585.1 Candidatus Arcticimaribacter sp.
ATTCCAAAGTCAAAATTCTCAACCGCAAGTCCGATTGAAACTCCAATATTATTCAAGGCGAACGAATTTAGTGAAGCGGTATAAATTTTCTCAAGGGTATCTCCAATCTTAATCGACTCCATTTGATCAAAGTACACTTCATATCCTGGATCTAATTTTTCAAGGGTGTAGTAATCGCTAACCTTTCGATCAAAATCACCAAAGAATTTTTCGAAAACATCGGGCATCCAATACCAAGAAGGTCCAATGTCAAAGGTAAACCCATCTTTTTTAAATTGGCGCGCACGTCCACCTGGAGTAGAATTTTTCTCTAATATTTGAACCGTGTGACCAGCCTTTGCTAGATAACAGGCTGCGGAGATTGAAGAAAAACCCGACCCAATAATGATGATGTTTTTTTTCATAAAAGTAACGATGTGCTAATTGATTGAGGCCTTGTCTTGTGAGTTATTGTAGTAGTATTTAATTGTTTTCTTTTTCTCGATTTTCTTTTTCAATCCGAATTTCTTCAACAAAAGATGCACTGATTACGCCAGTAGGGATTGCAACTACTCCAATTCCAACAAGTGAAATTAATGTAGCAAACAGTTTTCCGCCTACAGTTATTGGATAAACATCTCCGTAACCTACAGTGGCAAGGGAAACGGTAGCCCACCAGATTGACTCTGTTATACTAGAGAATTTTTCAGGCTGTGCCTCATTCTCTAAGTAGTAGATTGCCGAGGCTGAAAAAAGTATGGTTAAAACCGAAAGGAATAAAGTGAATATGAGCTCTGCCTTTACTCCAGCTAAAGATTTTGTAAATACACGCAGTGAGTTGCTGTTTCTTCCTAGTTTGAAAATACGAGTCAATCGAAACAATCTTAATATTCGAAGGAATCGGCCATCTAACTTTACTAATTGATTCAGGTAAAACGGAAGTATTGAAATCAAATCAATGAGTCCAAATAAACTAAAAACATAGTTTGCAACTCCTTTTTTGCCTTCTGTAACAAATGCATTATAGATGCGGTAGAGGTATTCTGCAGAAAAAATCAGTATGGAAATAAATTCAAATACATAGAAATATGTGCCATAGGCGACTCTTAAACTCAAATGAGATTCAAGCACCATAGCAATAACATTTACGATAATCAATACGTAAATGAAACGATCAAATAAATTAAAGGACTTCAATTATTCTTGGATAAATCTCTTATGATCGCAATTACTACCAATATGGAAGTAATAATAACAACATTAGCAACAAAAGTAGTAGTCATAGATATAGCTTTTTATTGACTCAAAATTACTAAAATCTTTTGACACGAGATTCATGTTTTATTAGAAGAAATTTTGTGGTTTAAATCCCCTTGTTTTTTTTCTCTTTTACTAACTACTCTTCCTATCTTTATTGTGTTTATTTTATTTATGAAAAACTTTACAACGCTGACACTATTCCATTTTAATTCCAATAGATTTTGGGCCTTTAAGCAAATGGGCACAGCACCTTTTAGATTCCATAAGATTGAAGGCTTGTTGTTTTCGAAGCTTATGGGTACGGGAGCCGGTGCTGGGTTTAGCTTGTTTCCCGATTTCTCTACCTATGCTTTTTTAGGCGTATGGGAGAGCGAAGCAAATGCCCAAGCTTTTTTTGATTCCAGTAATTTCATCAAAGAATACAAAAAAAGGACCAGTAAAATAAGAACCTTAAGCCTGCGTCCTTTGCATAGTAGCGGAAAATGGAGTGGTAAAAACCCTTTTGGCCTCAATGTTGCTAAAGAAGATATGCCTCAGGGTAAGATTGCTATCATTACCCGCGCTACATTACGTTGGAACCGTTTACTTTCGTTTTGGGCAGCAGTACCAAAAGCAAGCAAGGCAATAGAAGCTGCTAAAGGGGTCCATTTTTATAAAGGCATAGGCGAGTGGCCGTTCATTCAACAAGCAACAATTAGTATTTGGGAAAACGTAGAGGCGGTTCATACTTTTGCTTATAAAGGTAAAGCGCATTCGAAAATTGTAAAAGATACTCGAAAAAAGAAGTGGTATAAAGAAGATTTGTTTTCTCGTTTTGAACTTTTAAATGATGTGACTGATGCGTGAAAAAGTTATCATTGTGGGCTCTGGAATTGCGGGTATTGCAACCAGTATTCGTTTAGCTAAAAAAGGATATGCTGTAACCGTTTTTGAGGCGAATGCTTATCCAGGTGGAAAATTAAGTGCTTTCAGCCTCGGTGCCTATCGTTTTGATGCTGGACCTTCGTTATTTACGATGCCCCAATTAGTAGAAGAACTTTTTGTGTTGTGTGGTGAAGATCCTAAACAGCATTTTGAGTATACTAAAAAAGAAGTGGGCTGTAATTATTTTTGGGAAGACGGTACTCGAATAAAAGCTTACGACGATACTGATCGGTTTTTATCTGAAGTTGAACAGGTGTTAGGTGTTCCTTCAAAAACATTAAAAGCTTATTTGGCGAAGGCAAAAAAGAAGTATGATTTAACCGAGTCTATTTTCTTAAAACGTTCTTTGCATCAACTCAAATCTTTTTTAAATCCAGAAACGGTTAAAGCGCTTCTTAATATACGCACTTTAGAAATTGGTAAAAGCCTACATCAAGTAAACGAAGAACAGCTCCAAGAACCCCATTTAGTTCAATTCTACGACCGTTTTGCTACTTATAACGGTTCCAATCCCTACCAAACGCCTGGGATCATGACTTTAGTGCAGCACTTAGAAGAACATTACGGAACCTTTGTCCCTAAGAAAGGAATGGAATCCATAACAACTTCCTTGTTTGAACTTGCTAAGCGTCAAGGTGTAGTTTTTCATTTTAATGAAAAAGTGAACGAAATTGTTGTTGAAAAGCGCAAAGTTTTGGGAGTGAAAACCGAAAAGATGTTTTATGCAGCAGACCAAGTATGCTCCAATATGGATGTATATCCTACCTATCAATGTTTATTGCCTCAAGTTGTTGCTCCAGTAAAAACCTTAGAACAAGAACGGTCCAGTTCTGCGGTTATTTTTTATTTAGGGATTTCCAGAACATTCAAAGAATTGGACTTGCACAATATTTTTTTCTCAAAAGATTACAAGGAAGAGTTTAAAGCAATTTTTGAAGAGGAGACCGTATCGAAAGACCCTACGATTTATGTAAACATAACATCCAAAGATGTTGTAGCTGATGCTCCAACGGGATGTGAAAATTGGTTTGTCATGATCAATACGCCCGCAGATAAAGGACAAGATTGGGAGGTAATACGAGCTTCGATTAGAGCCAGTTTTATTAAGAAAATAAACTTGATTTTAGGAGTCAATTTGGAAGATTATATTGTTGAAGAAGATTTTTTGACACCCCCAATGATTCAACAAAAAACACAATCCCATCAGGGTGCTTTATACGGTTCGTCTAGCAACGATCGCATGGCAGCATTTTTACGACACCCCAATTTCTCGCAACAAATTAAAAAGCTATATTTTTGTGGTGGAAGCGTGCATCCTGGGGGAGGGATTCCGCTGTGTTTATTGTCTGCAAAAATTGTTTCAGATCAAATACCCAAGTTACTCTAATGAAACTAAAACAACTACTTGACGTTCAGTTTATAGCCATAGCGATTATTTGGTTGTTTCACGTTAGTGGAATTATAGGAATCCTTTATGGGAATTCGCAATGGTTTGTTGCTGCGACACCCCTCAACCTTTCTCTTTGTTTTTTTCTCCTTCTATTAGTAAGTTGGAAAACGCCTGGGTTCGTTAAGATAGCATCCATGAGTTTTATTGTTGGAATGCTCGCTGAAATACTCGGTGTAAATTTTGGGTATATTTTCGGATCTTACCAATACGGTGAAGCTCTTGGGTGGAAGCTTTTTGGTGTACCGCTCTTGATCGGAGCAAACTGGACAATTTTAACCGTTTGTTCTGCCGCAATTGCAGCTCAACTATACGATCGAATAATTCCTAGAATAATAATCGGATTGGGACTAATGCTTCTCTTAGACTTTATGATTGAGCCCATAGCACCCATTCTTGATTTTTGGGAATTCGAAGGTGGAATTGCTCCTACACAAAATTATATAGGATGGTTTTTAGTTGCTTTACCGCTTCAGTTTTTATTCCATTACTGGAAGGTAGAGCTTAAACATTGGTTTGCTCATCATCTGTTTTTGTTGCAGTTGTTGTTTTTTATGATCTTATTACTACAAATTAATACCTTACAAAATTTGTTATGAATTCCACGTTTTTAAAGATTATTGGTCTGGTGTTTTTTTTTTCTGTGTCTTCCTGTGAAATGAATTCAACGAAGCCAAAAAACGATCAATCCGAAGTTCTTGACAGTATGGTTCAGCCCGTTGTCAAAATACCCAAAGCCAGAGTGTTTTTTGCTCCAAAAAATACAGAAGTTTTAGACTCTACACTTTATCTGAATGAGGCCTTTTTGCTTTTCCAGAAAAACATTGAAGCTCTAAGTGAATTGGATCCTACAAGTTTAGGTCTCTATCTGAGCGCCTCCTTAAGTACTAGTAATAAACTTCTGAATGCTACTTTACCGGTCGGTTTTGAAGTACCCGCCATAAAAAGTAGGGTTCGAGTTGTTAAAACACACCTCTTACGGTGTAAATATTATAGTCAACAAGAAGATTTTGAGTTGCTAAATCTAGGGTTAATTGAGCTATTTGACTCCTATGATATTTTACTCAAGCGTATTGATGATGTTGCTCTAAGTGAAGACGCACTCTCCGTCAATGAATTTGAAGTTAAACAGGAATTAGGAGATCCTAAGTTAAGGTTGAGGAAGAATTAGCTTACTTTTTTTTCCTCTCTTAAAACCAAACTCTGTTTTTCAAAAACTTGATTGGTGTACAATGAGTTTTTCAGTTTTTCTACAAAGTGATTCAATTGATCTTTCGAGTCTGAATTGTCTTCAATATCCATAATTTGAAGAAGACATTCTATGACCAATTGGTCAGATTCAATGGCTTTACTGAAGGCGTTCTGCTTTTCAGAATCTAAGGTGGAAATCATAATCTCCTCTCTGTTGTGGTTTTGAAGAAACGATTGAGTTATTTCTACCTCTTTGCTGTTTACAAGTGTAATGAGATCGTTGTATATTCTGTTTCGAACGGTAGCTTGTAGATTAAAAAAACGCTTGTACTCTGGTAGGTGTTGTTTGTCTGCAGATTTTAAGTAGGCAAGTTTAGCGGAACGACATTGATTCAATGCTTTCTGGTAGCTCCCTAAAAGTTCTTTTTTAAAAGACATGCTCTTGGTTTTTATTAAAATTACCAAAAACAAGTTTAGGTTTTGAGTGGCTTGTTAAGAGGATATTAACAAGTTTTTAACTTGAAAACTGTAGTTTAGGTCCTCCACAAGTTTGTCTGATGCAATTTCTCTGTTAAAAGGTTTAGAGTCATTGAAAACAGGTAGCTGACAGCCCATTTGAATTGCCATTTGTCTGTAATATTCCACTCGGCTGGGATGATAAGGCGTTACACAGTTATAAACATTTTTAACAACAGGTTGATCTACTAGGTAACTAATTATTCGGATGCAATCTGTCAAATGAATTAAGTTGATGCTTCCTTTAGGGTTATTAACGGAAGTTTTTTTACTCAGCTGAAACACTGGATGTCTTTCTGCTCCTATAAGACCTCCCATACGAAGTATGGTAGTTTCAAAGTGAAGCGAATTAGATAATAGGTGCTCGCATTCTAACAGTTGTTTTCCCGAATTGGTTTCTGGATGCGTTACGCTTTGTTCGGTAATTTTTCCAGACAAATTTCCGTAAACGGAGGTACTGCTTATAAAAACAACTTCTTTAATACCATGTTTTTCACATGCTTGTTTGATCTGATTCATCATCACATCAAAGTTCCTTTTTGGATTCGTTCGAAGACCTGGAGGCATGGTAATAATGAGTTTCTCGATTGCATTAAAAAAATCGGATGCACCCAAAATTTCTTTTTCGGTGACTCGAACCAAATAAGGGTCAATGTTTTTAGAGCGCAGGGTGTCGAGTCTTTCTTCAGAAGTAGTACTTCCTTTTACTCGAAACCCTAAAGATATTAGGTGTTCGCCAAGGGGAAGTCCAAGCCATCCACATCCCAGTATTCCAATTAATTTTGACAAAAGTATCTGAATTTATTTATGTTATAAAGATAGGGAGAAGTTCAATAACTATTAAATTCTTAGGCTTTTGCTTAATTTTTTCTACCTTCTTATATTCTTGTAAAAGAGTTATTTGTTTATTTTTTATAACTTAGGGAAGATCTAAATCAATAATTATGGCGATAAAAAGTTTTCAGGGAGAGCGTGAAACCAAAAAAAAGGTTGAACAACCCACCGTTTTGGTGAAAGATATTATGACAACCAATCTAGTTCTTTTTACCATTGAGCAGTCCATTCATGAAGTTATGAACTCCTTCATTAAGAATAAAATCTCAGGAGGACCTGTGGTCGATGATCGAGGTAAGCTAATTGGGGTTATATCTGAAGCTGATTGTATGAAAGAAGTTTCTGACAGTCGCTATTTCAATATGCCAATTTTAGATAAAACCGTTGGGCATTTTATGACCAAAGAAGTAGAGACTTTGCCAGCTTCTATGACCTTATTTGATGCTGCCTCTCGGTTTCATCAAACCAGTAGAAGAAGGTTTCCTGTGCTTGACAACAATAAGTTGGTTGGGCAAGTTAGTCGTAAAGACATCGTAATTGCTGCAATTAATTTAAAAAGCCAAAGCTGGCGTTAGCCAAAAATATCTTTTGCTACCCGAAACGTATTGGCATGTGCTTCTATGATTACCTTGATGTCTTTTGAGTAACCACCGCCCATACTGCATTGTACGGGTATTTCATGCTGTCTGCATAGTTCCAATACATATCGATCGCGTTGTTTGCATCCAGCTATGCTCATTCCGAGCCGACCCAGTTTATCGGTTGCTAAGACATCTACTCCACAGAGATAAAAAATAAAATCAGGTTTGTTTTGTGCTATTATTTTAGGCAAAGTGTCTTCTAAAATATGTAAAAATACTTCATCGGAACAGCCATCTTCTAGGGCTAAATCCAAGTCGCTATTTTCTTTATGAAAGGGGTAATTTTTTTCTCCGTGCATAGAAAACGTGAAAACATTGGGATTGGATTCAAAAATTTCGGCAGTTCCGTTCCCTTGGTGTACATCTAAATCGACTATTAAAATGTTGGTAACAAGTTTTTGATCTAAAAGATATTGTGCAGCAATTGCTTGATCATTTAAAAGACAAAAAGCTTCACCATGTGCTCTGAATGCATGATGTGTGCCTCCAGCAATATTCATGGCAATTCCGTCTTTTAATGCTTTAAGTGCACCCTGAACTGTTCCTCCCGCTATGAAGATTTCCCGTTCAATAAGTTCTTTGCTCAATGGGAAGCCAATTTTTCGAGCTTCTTTCTTATTGAAATCAAGCGCTACAAGCTTTTTCACATATTCAGGATGATGAATACGTTCTATTATTGCTCGATCTATAGCGGTAGGTGTAAAAAAATCCTCTGAAGTACAGCTACCTTCATAGATTAGTTGTCGGGGAAGCAAATCGTATTTCTCCATCGGAAAACGATGCTTTAAGGGCAGGGGCAATTGATACATGGGATGGAAAGCAATATTAAGCAAAGCCAATGAACTTAGTTGATTTCAAAACCATTGTCCATACTTGCGTCTTCAGGTCCAATAACAATTAGCTTTCCTTCTTTGTTTTCGGTCATCAAAAGCATTCCTTGGCTTTCAACACCCTTGATGGTTCTCGACCCTAAGTTTGCCAAAACGGTTACCTTTTTCCCGACCATTTCTTCAGGGGTATAACTTGTAGCAATACCAGATACTATGGTTCTAATTTCGAATCCGAGATCAACTTTCAGCTTGAGTAATTTTTTAGTCTTTTTTATTTTCTCTGCTTCGACTACGGTTCCTGTTCTTAAGTCCATCCCATTGAATTGTTCAAAACTGATGTTTTCTTTTACTGGCACAAACTCAAAATCAGCATCAGCATTATTCCTTTTGGTAGCTTCGAGCTTGTCTAATTGTGCTTGAATGTTGCTGTCTTCAACTTTTGCAAAGAGTAATTCTTGGCTACCGATTACATGACCAGTGGCTAAAAGATTTTCAGTTGTTTCAACTGCATTCCATTCGGTTGGTTTGGTAATGTTTAAAATTACTCTGAGTTTTTGAGCGCTATGCGGTAAAAAAGGTTCGGAAACCGTTGCGAGTGTAGCTGCAATTTGCAGTGCAATATTCATGATGGTTTCGACACGCTCGGGATCTACTTTGATTAGTTTCCACGGCTCTTGATCGGCCAAATATTTATTGCCTAAACGAGCCAAATTCATCAACTCCTGACTGGCTTCTCTAAAACGGAATCGTTCAATACTTTCGCCAATGATCGCTGGAAAAGCTTTCATTTTATCTAAAGCTTCCTTGTCCTGTGGAGTTAGGTTTTTACGAGCAGGAACACTCCCTTCATAATATTTTTGTGTGAGTACACTTACCCGGTTTATAAAGTTTCCGAAAATAGCAACCAACTCATTATTATTTCTCGCTTGAAAATCTTTCCATGTAAAATCGTTGTCTTTCGTCTCAGGAGCATTTGCGGTAAGTACATAACGCAATACATCTTCTTGCCCAGGGAATTCTTCTAAATATTCATGCAACCAAACCGCCCAGTTTTTTGAGGTGGATATTTTATTTCCTTCAAGATTTAAGAATTCGTTAGCAGGAACATTTTCTGGTAAAATATAGCCCCCCGCTGCTTTTAGAATACAAGGGAAAATAATGCAGTGAAACACAATGTTGTCTTTTCCTATGAAATGCACCAAAGAGGTTTCCTCATCTTTCCAATAGGGTTCCCAGTCTTTCTTGTTTTTAGCGGCCCATTCTTTGGTCGAAGAAATGTAACCAATTGGAGCGTCGAACCAAACGTAAAGGACTTTCCCATCTGCCCCCTCAACGGGTACAGGGATTCCCCAATCTAAATCTCGGGTTACGGCTCTGGGACGAAGACCTTCATCTACCCAAGACTTTACTTGTCCGTATACATTGGGTTTCCAGTCGTCTTTATGACCTTCAATAACCCATTCCTTCATGAAGTCTTCATATTGGTCTAAGGGTAAAAACCAGTGCTTGGTTTCTTTTAAGATGGGTTCTGCACCCGACAAAGTCGATTTAGGATTGATTAGTTCAGTTGCATTGAGTGAGCTTCCACACTGCTCGCATTGATCCCCATAGGCTTCAGTGTGATTACATTTTGGACAAGTTCCGGTAACAAAGCGATCGGCCAAATACTGTTTGGCTTCTGGGTCGTAAAGTTGCTCGGTTACTTCTTCTACAAATTGTCCTGCTGCCTGCATTTTCGAAAAAATATCAGAGGCAGTCTCGTGGTGAATTGGAGCTGAGGTTCTTGAGTAATTGTCAAAAGAAATGCCGAGTTGATCAAAAGACTTACGAATCATCCCATCGTATTTGTCAATAATCTCTTTGGGGCTAACACCTTCTTTTTTGGCGCGAATAGAAATCGCTACTCCGTGCTCATCACTTCCACATATGAAAGCAACATCTTTCTTTTGGGCACGCAAATAACGACTGTAAATATCTGCAGGTACATAGACTCCTGCTAAGTGACCAATATGAATGGGACCATTGGTGTAGGGGAGTGCAGCAGTAATTGTATATCGTTTTGCAGTAAGTGCCATAAAATAATTTTTTACAAAAATAAGCCTTTTTTCTTAGGCGCTTTACTAATTTGGAGCTGCCAAGTTGATTTTATTATGAGTGAATCCTACACCTTCGGTCAAATTGCAGAACAAAGAGCCGTAACCTACCTCAAAAAGATGGGTTACGAAATCTTGGAGCAGAATTATCGCTATAGAAAAGCTGAGATTGATATCATTGCTAAAAAAGATACTTTTATTATTGTAGTTGAGGTTAAAGCACGCTCCTCTTCTTTTTTTGGAGCTCCTGAATCGTTTGTTAATCAAAAAAAAATACAATTGTTGGTCTTGGCTATTGACGCCTATATTCAAAAGAATAATTTAGATGTTGAAGTGCGTTTTGATATTATCTCCTATGTTGTTGAAAAGGGAATTTGGACCCGTGATCATATCGAAAACGCTTTTTATTCATTCTAAAAAATTGTTGTAAATAAAACAACTTGTTTTTATTTTTGTATTTTTGAAATGAATTCAACAAAAAACCAAGATGAAAACCATAGCATCTGTAGTGGAAAACTACATCAAAACCAAGCCTTTCTTGTCAACTGCCTTATCGCAGGGGATTATTAATCTCACCTCATTGTCCCGTCAAATTCAACCTGAAATTGAACTCGCCCTCCAAAAAGAGGCTAGAAGTGGAGCGATTGTAATGGCCTTGAAACGCATTTCTGATAATATGGAATTTTTGTCCACTCATAAGATCGTAAAGGTTTTAAAAGGGATTGGTGATATAACGGTTCGATCATCATTGGTAGATTACAGCTTTAAGATTTCCGAAACGCTACTCAGTGCTCAGGCGTCATTTTTAGCTCAGGTAAACGATGATAAAGAAGCTTTCTATACTTCGTCCAGAGGTGTTTCAGAATCCAATATTGTCATCAGCAGTGCGATGAAACACTTGGTAGCAATCTACTTCGAAAATGAAGTGTTGCTTGAAAAATCCGAAAATTTATCGTCGGTGACGATTAAACTTCCAACAGAGAATGTCGATATTCCTGGGATTTATTATTTTATTTTTCAACGTCTTTCTTGGGAAGGAGTCAACATCCGTCAGGTTATTTCAACCTCAAACGAATTCACTATTCTTGTTGACGAGGATTCTGTCAATACAGCTTTTAAAGTAATCAAAGATTTAAAATCACTCTAAGTCGGGAAGTGCCTGTAGTGCTTGTTGTACACTGTGTATGTCTTTAAAAGCTAGGCGTAAACGCAATCCTGCTTTTGTTTGTTTTTCTTTTATATTCACTCGGGTAGTATGTTGCTGAACCCAAACTAAGAGTGCATGGAAACGGTCACTTTGATAAAAAGGACTTTCTTGATCCGCGATAAAATAGCCAATGCACTGGTTCTTTTTGAGTAGTAAACGATCGATTCCGAGATGGGCAGCTTTCCATTTTAAACGAACGCTGTCCAAGAGGGCCTCAGCTTCAAGCGGCAGTGGTCCAAAACGATCTTCAATTTCTTTTTGATACTGAACCAAGTCAGCTTCTTCTTTTAAAGTAGTTAAACGGTTATAAAGAGTCAATCGTTCGCTTACAATGTTGATGTAGTCATCTGGAAAAAGAACCTCTAAATCTGTATCAATCTGGATTTCCTTAACAAAATCTTTAGGCGCTTCTTCTTTGCCGCCATACAACGATTTGAATTCATTTTCTTTCAGTTCTTCGATGGCCTCTTTTAGGATTTTTTGATAGGTTTCGAAACCAATATCGTTGATGAAACCACTCTGCTCTCCTCCCAAAAGATCACCTGCACCTCTAATTTCAAGATCTTTCATCGCAATTTGAATCCCAGAACCCAGAGCTGCATATTGCTCAATTGCCTGAATTCTTTTTTGTGCATCACTTGACATGGCGCTGTCGGGAGGTGTAATGAAATAGCAAAAGGCTTTTTTATTGCTTCGTCCTACGCGACCCCGCATCTGATGCAGGTCGCTCAGTCCAAAATTTTGTGCATTATTAATGAAAATAGTATTGGCATTGGGAACATCTAATCCATTTTCAATGATTGTTGTAGCAACCAAGATGTCATAACTTCCCTCCATGAATTGGAGAAGGTTGTCTTCTAGTTTTTTTCCATCCAACTGTCCATGTCCAACTCGAATTCGGGCATCGGGAACAAGACGCTGTAACATCCCAGCTACTTCCGTTATGTTTTCCACCCGATTATGAATAAAGAATACTTGTCCTCCGCGCTGTATTTCATAGGAAATACTATCCCGAATAAGCGCTTCGTCAAAGCGAACAACTTCACTTTCGATAGGGTATCGATTGGGAGGTGCGGTAGCGATGACCGACATGTCTCGGGCTGCCATTAAACTGAATTGAAGGGTTCGTGGGATAGGGGTAGCGGTTAGGGTTAAAACATCCACATTGGTTTTTAGTGCTCGAAGTTTTTCTTTTACAGCAACGCCAAATTTTTGTTCTTCGTCAACAATTAAAAGCCCGAGATCTTTAAATTCTACCTGCTTCCCAACCAATTGATGTGTTCCAATAAGGATATCAATTTTACCCAATTTAAGGTCTTCAATAATCTGTTTCTTGTCTTTTGCTGAGCGAAAACGATTCAAGTAGTCAACCCGAACCGGGAGATCACTAAGGCGTTTAGAAAAATTCTTATAATGCTGAAATGCCAGGATGGTTGTGGGTACTAAAACGGCAACCTGCTTGCTGTTGTCTACAGATTTGAATGCAGCCCGGATTGCAACTTCTGTTTTCCCAAAACCTACATCGCCGCAAACGAGACGATCCATGGGTTGCTCACTTTCCATATCTTTTTTTACATCTGCTGTAGCTGTACTTTGATCTGGTGTATCTTCAAAAATAAAAGAAGCCTCTAATTCGTGTTGGAGGTAACTATCCGGATCACAGGCGTATCCTATTTTTTGTCGCCGTTTGGCGTAGAGTTCAATCAGGTTGAAAGCGATTTGTTTTACCCGAGTTTTTGTTTTTTGTTTTAAACTTTTCCAAGCTGTTGAGCCCAGTTTATAGATTTTAGGAACCTTGCCATCCTTGCCGTTGAAACGTGAGATTTTATGAAGTGAGTGAATGCTCAGGTACAGAATATCGCGATCGGCATAAACCAACTTGATGGCTTCTTGCTGGTTCCCTTCGACATCAATTTTTTGAAGGCCTCCAAAGGTGCCAATCCCATGATCAATGTGTGTGACATAATCGCCCACTTCCAAATGAGTCAATTCTTTTAATGTAAGGGCTTCTTTTTTGGCTTTGGTTGTTTTTAGTTGGTATTTGTGGTAACGCTCAAAAATCTGATGATCAGTAAAACAGGCAACCTTCGCATCGACATCTTCGAAGCCTTCAAAAAGTGGGTTTACCAGAGTTTTATAATGAACTGTTTCTTCTCCTTCTTCAAAAATATCTTTGAAGCGTTGCGCTTGTTGTTCGCTTGCGCAGCAAATAAAGTTTTGATATCCCTTTTGATGATTGTCGTTGAGATACTCAATCAGGCGATCGAATTGTCGGTTAAAAGCCGGTTGTGGACTTTGTTTGAAAAAGTGATTTTGTTGTGTATTTACGGCTGTGCTTTTGGTTAAACTTACCAAGCTGAGCATAGAGGCCGTTTGTATGAAGTTTTCCTTTGAAATGAATAAGACATCTGGGGGCAAATGTTTGGTTTCGGTTGCAAGTGCTGCAAAACTAACTTCTGCTTCTTCATAAAAATGGGCTAAGCGGGCAGCTATAAAATCAAAGTTTTGAGTGATTAAAACCCCCTTTGGTGCAATTACTTCGACGATGCTTTTGCGTTTTGCTTTTGTAAAGCCTTCGGACGTATTGGGTAGGAGTTTTATTTTGTTGAGCGTACTGATCGAAAGCTGGGTAGCAACATCAAAACTCCGGAGGCTTTCGACCTGATCGTCATAAAATTCGATCCGATAAGGATGTTGATTTGAAAAAGAAAAAACATCGATGATTCCTCCTCGAACGGAAAATTCCCCAGGTTGGGTTACAAAATCTACACGATTAAAGCGGTATTCGAAGAGTATTTCATTGACAAAGTCAAGGGAAAGGCGACTGTCTTTTATTACTTCTAGGGTATTTTTTTTTAAGGTAGTATGCGATACCACTTTTTCAAAAACCGCCTGAGGGTAACTGACAATTAGTTTGGGTTTTTTGGAACTGCCTAGTTTGGTCAATACTTCGGATCGCAACAATACATTTGCATTGTCGGTGGTTTCAGTTTGATAAGGCTTTCGATAACTCGATGGAAAGAAAAGGACATTGTCTTCTCCTAAAATACGTTCAAAATCATTGAGTTGATACGCAGCTTTTTCTCGGTCTTCGCAGAGATACAGCATTGTTTTCCCAACGGTTTTGAAGCTGTTGGCTATGATGAAGCTAATCCCAGATCCAACACTGCCTTTTAAAAATACGCATGCGCTGTCCTGTAAAAGCTGTTCTTCTAGTGCTTTTTGATTTTGAGTATTCGAAAAGGAAGTAATAAGAGATTCGATCCCTAATTTTTTTTTCAAAGATAAGCTCATTTTTTTTCTTTTCAATTCATATCAAAAGATTTTGAACCTTTTATTGAACTTTATAAGTAGCTCGGTTTTGCATGGTTGATAACTCCCAATAAAACCTTTTTTGTTCCCGGATTGAATTTGTTATTTTCGTTCTTATGTATATCATCTTCGACACCGAGACTACCGGACTTCCAAAGCGCTGGAATGCACCCTTAACCGATTCAGAAAACTGGCCGAGATGTATCCAAATCGCCTGGCAAGTTCATGCAGATAGCGGAGAATTGCTGTCTTATGAAGATTATTTGATTCAACCCGATGGATATACGGTTCCGTATGATGCGGAGCAGATTCATGGAATCTCTACAGCGCTGGCTGAACAAAAAGGAAGACCACTTGCAGAAGTTCTGAATCTTTTTTCGGCTGCCATAAGTCAAGCTGAATATGTCGGAGGGCACAATGTTACTTTCGACCTGAATATTATGGGGGCTGAGTTTTTGCGCTTAGGCGACCATAATCCTCTAGAAGAAGCAATGGTAATTGATACCTGTACTGAAGAAACGGCTCAACTGTGCCAGTTGCCCGGAGGAAGAGGTGGTAAGTTTAAATTACCCACCCTTACCGAGCTGTACACCCACTTATTTGGAACAGGTTTTGGAGAGGCTCACAATGCTACTGCAGATGTAGAAGCAACAAGTCGTTGTTTTCTAGAATTACTTAGAAAAGGACAGTTGCATCCGGCTGTATTGGAAGGAAAGAGCGAACAACTTCGCGTACTTCAAGAAGCTCAAAAAACTACAATTGAGGGAATTGGTCGTAAGCATGTTAATTTAAAAAAGGCTTCGCAGGAACTGGTTCAAAAGCAAGAGCCTGAAACAACAAAGCCTATTTCAACGAGTCTTTCTGCCGAACTAGATGCGGCACCCTTTGTACACTTGCACAATCACTCACAATTTTCGGTACTCCAGGCGACATCAAAAATGAGTCAAATGGTTTCTGTTGCTGTAGAAAACCAGATGCCCGCTATTGCCATTACAGATCATGCCAATTTGATGGGTGCTTTTCATTTCATTAAAGCGGTAGGTAACCACAATAAAGATGCTGTAGAAGAAGCACAAATAAAGCCTATTGTAGGCTGTGAATTTTATGTGTGCGAAGACCATAAAGACAAAACCAGAAGAGACGACGGCTACCAAGTTGTCTTTTTGGCAAAGAATAAAAAAGGATACCACAACCTGGCGAAGATGAGCTCCATTGCCTATGTTGAAGGGTTTTATTATGTGCCTAGAATTGATCGACAGGTTGTTGCAATGTATAAAGATGATCTTATTGTTTTGACTGGAAACCTCTATGGTGAGGTGCCTTCAAAAATCTTGAATCTTGGAAACCGTCAAGCGGAAGAAGCCCTTCAGTGGTGGCATGGGAGGTTTGGTACTGATCTTTATGTTGAACTTATGCGTCACGGCCAGGAAGATGAAAAACGAGCGAACGAAGTGCTCATTTCTCTAGCAAAGCAATACGAAATTCCCTTGATTGCAACGAATAACACCTATTACGCAACCAAAGAAGAAGCCAACGCACACGATATTTTACTCTGCCTAAAGGAAGGCGAAAAACAAGCTACCCCCATTGGACGTGGTCGCGGTTTTCGATATGGGTTCCCAAATCAGGAATACTACATCAAATCGTCTGAGGAAATGAAACTCTTATTTAAAGACTTACCCGAGGCGATTTTGAATATTGAAGCATTAATTGATAAAATTGAACCTTTTGAGTTGGCCAGGGAAGTATTACTTCCAAAGTTTGGTATTCCAGAAGCCTATCTAGTTAGTGATGATCCAGACGGAAAACTTGGGGAAAACAACTTCCTCCGATACTTAACCTACGAAGGAGCAAAAAAAAGATACGGTTCATTGACCGATGAAATTACGGAGCGCATCGACTTTGAGCTGAGTGTAATTGCCAAGACCGGTTATCCAGGATATTTTTTGATCGTACAAGATTTAATTGCTGCTGCTCGTGAGATGGATGTTTCAGTAGGTCCGGGTCGTGGTTCTGCGGCTGGTTCTGTGGTAGCATATTGTCTGAAAATAACCAATATTGATCCCATTGAATACAACCTGCTTTTTGAGCGGTTCTTGAATCCTGATCGGGTAAGTATGCCCGATATTGATATTGACTTTGACGACGAAGGTCGCGGTAAAGTAATGGATTATGTGATCGATAAATATGGATCCAATCAGGTAGCTCAAATCATAACTTACGGAACCATGGCCGCCAAGTCTTCGATTCGGGATACGGCTCGAGTTTTGGACTTGGCTCTTAACGAAGCCGATCGTATTTCAAAATTATTGCCCAACATTAAATTATCCAAGATTTTTGGACTTCCAGAGAAAGACTTAAAAAAAGCGCTGCGTGCTGACGAATTCATTAAAGTAAAAGAGTTTATGGCTCTGGCCGAAGAATCTAGTTTGTCTGGAGAAACCATCCAACAAGCCATTGTATTAGAGGGTTCGCTTCGCAACACCGGGACTCATGCCTGTGGAGTCATCATCACTCCAGACGACATCACCAAATTCGTCCCCGTTGCAACAGCAAAAGATTCGGACTTGTTCGTTACTCAGTTTGACAACTCTGTAGTTGAAGATGCTGGTTTATTGAAAATGGATTTTTTGGGACTAAAAACCTTAACCCTAATCAAAGACACGGTCAAGTTGGTGCAATATAAGCACAACATCACGCTGGATCCTGATACATTTCCATTGGATGACGTAAAGACCTATGAGCTTTTTCAGCGTGGCGACACGGTTGGTATTTTTCAATACGAGTCTGCCGGGATGCAGAAATATTTAAAAGACCTAAAACCCACGGTTTTTGCCGATCTAATCGCAATGAATGCTTTGTACCGACCAGGTCCTTTGGAATACATTCCGAGTTTTGTTGATCGTAAAAACGGAAAAGAAGCAATCTCCTATGACTTAGAGGATATGGAAGAGTACCTCCAAGAAACCTATGGAATTACTGTCTATCAAGAGCAAGTGATGTTGCTTTCTCAAAAGCTAGCAGGCTTTACCAAAGGTGAAGCGGATGTCTTGCGAAAAGCGATGGGTAAAAAAATACATGCCTTACTTGCTAAGCTAAAACCTCAGTTTATTGAAGGAGGAAAAGCCAATGGTCATGACCCCGAAAAATTAGAGAAAATTTGGAAGGATTGGGAAGCCTTTGCATCGTATGCTTTTAATAAATCGCACTCTACTTGTTACGCCTGGATTGGTTACCAAACGGCCTATTTAAAGGCACACTATCCTGCTGAATATATGGCAGCGGTACTGTCCAATAATATGAACGACATCAAACAGGTAACCTTCTTTATGGAAGAATGCCGCCGTATGGGCTTGAACGTTCTTGGTCCTGATGTAAATGAGTCTTTTTATAAATTTACGGTTAACGATCAACAGGCTATTCGTTTTGGAATGGGGGCGATCAAAGGCGTGGGGCGTGGGGCAGTAGAAACCATAATCGAAAACCGAAAAGAGGGTCGTTATACCTCTGTTTTTGATTTGACCAAAAGAATCGATTTACGTGCTGCAAATAAAAAAGCGATTGAAAACTTAACCCTGGCTGGTGGTCTGGATTCCTTTGGGAGTTACCACCGTGCACAGTACTTTAATCCTGATGGCGATGGAATCTTATTTTTGGAAAAAGCCATACGGTATGGAGCAAAACACCAAGAGAATTTAAATTCCGCACAAACCAATCTGTTTGGAGACGATAGTCAAGAACAAATTCAAGAGATTCAAATTCCAGAATGTGAATCTTGGGGAACCCTAGAGTTGTTGAAAAAAGAAAAAGCAGTAGTAGGGATTTATATTTCTGCCCATCCATTGGATGATTTCAAACGCGAGATGAAGTATTTCTCTTCGGCAACTTTTGATGTTTTGAACGACTTGGATCCTTTGGTTAATCGTGATTTGAGTTTTGGAGGGATCATCAACGATGTCGAACACTTGGTAACCAAAACAGGAAAGGGTTGGGGTAAGTTTACGATTGAAGATTTTTCAGATCAGTATGAGTTTAAAATTTTTGGAGAAGACTATTTAAAATTCAGACATTTTATTCTACCGAATAATTTTGTACGTCTTCGTATCCGCGTAGTAGAGGGTTGGCGAAATCGAGAAACGGGTCAATTGGGTCCCGCCCGAATTCAGTTTAATAATTTCGAAATGCTCCACGACACCCTCAAGACTAATGTCAAGAAAATCACTTTGATGTTCGAGCTGAAACAGCTCAATGAATCGAAAATACGAGACCTCAAGGCACTGATGAGTCCATTCAAAGGAGATAAGGGGCTTTATATGGATGTATTTGATACGGAAGAACAAATCAAATTGACCCTTCCCAGCAGAAAGCAACGGGTAGAAGTGTCCAACAAATTATTGTCAGCTTTAGAGGAGCAGAATATCCATTATCGACTCAATTGAGCAAATCGAGTTTGATGATTTATGTATAAGAAAATCAGATACGAACACAAGCAGTAGATTAAAAAAAAAGATACATTTGTAGAAAATTAAATAATATTATTATGGCTATAGAAATAACTGACGCAAATTTCGAAGAAATTGTTTTAAAATCGTCTCAACCTGTACTCGTTGACTTTTGGGCAGCTTGGTGTGGTCCCTGTCGTATGGTAGGCCCAATCATCGAAGAAGTAAGTTCTGATTTTGATGGAAGAGCTGTTGTGGGGAAGCTTGATGTAGATACCAATCAAGAATTTGCTGCAAAATACGGCGTTCGAAATATACCAACGGTTTTGGTCTTTAAAGACGGCGAAATTGTAGATCGCAAAGTAGGGGTTTCTCCTAAAACCGCTTATGCAGAAGCACTTGAGGCTTTAATGTAATTACGGCTATAAGTTTTTTAGTTTTTTAGCGGTTTTTTATTTGAGATAAACAAAAATGCAGCGTATATTTGCAACCGTTAAAAGAGGTCTGGTAGTTCAGCTGGTTAGAATACCTGCCTGTCACGCAGGGGGTCGCGGGTTCGAGTCCCGTCCAGACCGCTCTAAAACGCTAAAAGTCCTAGCAGATGCTAGGACTTTTTTTATTGCTTTTTCTGAAAAAAAAAGTATCTTTAGTTTTAAGGCATTTTTATGTTAGAAAGTGTTTAATTCTTTTAAAAATTTTATCTAATGATATGGAATTTGAAAGGACAAAATAAAAAAAAATTATTGAAATGGGGCTTAGGTTTTTTAAGCCTTTTCCTGTTCAATGTACTTGTGGAATCCATTGTGCTCCCCGCACTCGATTTAGACAACACTCCCAAGAATGACCTTTATTTTCAAGCATGGTGGGCTTGTATTGTTTTGTGGTTGTTTTTTGGTCTACGTTTGTTGAAATGGACGTCAAAAAAACGGACTTCCTGAACGATAACTAAAACCGATACTTAGCAAAGAGTTCAAATCCACTTCTTGGTCTATTGCTATTATCACCCACTCCAAAGTCGGTAGCATAGCCGATGTCGATTCCCATTTTCAGTTTAAGCATAAACATTACGAAAGCATAATCAATACTTTTATAACCCATTCCGATCTCAAAAACATTTTTAAAGCTAAAGTTTCCTCCAACACTCATTTGGTTGGCAGTTCCTGGGATTATTTTTG
>CBFHHG010000036.1:0-19336 GCA_965655585.1 Candidatus Arcticimaribacter sp.
GCCGATGCGCCTTGGCCAGGATTTACCCCTGATTTACTCAGTATCGTATTGGTTGTAGCTACGCAAGCACGTGGAAGTGTTTTGATTCATCAAAAAATGTTTGAAAGCAGGTTATTTTTTACGGATAAACTCATCGATATGGGAGCTAAGATTATTCTTTGCGATCCGCATCGCGCTTCCATTATTGGGCATGGTTTTGAGTCTAATTTAAAAGCAGCGACGCTGACGTCACCTGATATTCGAGCTGGAATATCCCTGCTGATAGCTGCCCTATCTGCTGAAGGAACCAGTACAATTCATAACATCGAGCAAATTGATCGCGGATATGAAAAAATTGTAGAACGTCTTCAAGCAATTGGAGCTAAAATAACTCGTGTATAACCACCTAACGTTGCATCATTTTGTATCGTAAAATACCCCTTTTCTTGTTCTCTTTTCTTCTCGGTCATTCTCTGCTTAATGCTCAGTATGTACTTCAAGGTCAAGTTGTTGACGCGATGACAAAAGATCCCTTACCCTTTGTTAATATTGGCGTGTTAAAAAAAGAGCTTGGAACCGTTTCGAATGAAGATGGCTTTTTCTTTTTAGAAGTTCCTGATGAGTATGCAACTGAGACGCTTCGTTTTTCAATGATTGGCTTTGATGTGCGTGATTTTCAAGTTGCCGAATTAGAAACGATCTTTTTATCTAACAACACCCTTGTTCTTGCTGAGCAAACTACTTTTTTAGAGGAGGTAGTATTAACTGCTGATAAAAAATGGGATACCCGTATTTCTGGGAATTCTTCAACCTCAAAATTATTGATCACTGGTTTTACTTCCAATCAACTGGGGAATGAAATTGCACTTTTTGTAAAAGTTAAAAAAACACCTGCCTATATAGACGGCATTCAATTTTCTGTAGTCGAAAACATATACTCAGAAGTACGCTTTCGAGTCAATGTATATACTAGTGTTTACCGTTTTCCAGATGAAAATATTTTAAAGGAAAACATCTTTGTTACCCTTAAACAATCCGAAGGCTTAATTTCTGTTGATCTGAAGGAATACGAAATTCTAGTAGATGACGATGTTTTTATTTCTTTGGAATGGATTGACGAAGACCTGGGTTCAGAAGGATTGTGGTTTTCGGCAGGTGTATTTGGAAAATCAATCTATGCTAGAAGCACAAGCCATGCAGCGTGGAAAAAGCAAAGAGGTTTGAGTTTAGGCATGTCTGTTACCCTCAGAGAAGCTGCTAAATAGCTTAAGAATACATTTTTTTGATGATTTTAATTGAATCCTTGATGATTAGAGTCAATACCTTTAAATCGATATGTTCAATTGTTTTGAAATAGAGACATCCTTTGCTTCGCTTATATTTACCAAGCCCGTCAAAATTCAGATCTTCATGCGATAGATCGCACATCAAATAAACAGTTAGTGCATTTTTTCTTGGTGAGAAGCCAGTAAGAAACCAATCGCCTTCACGTCCACTTTTGTACTTGTAGTGATAATCTCCGAAACCAATGATGCTTTTGCCCCAGAGTTTAGGTTCCTCTGAAGTTATTTTGGACATCAAGTCAATAAGAGTAAAGCTGTCTTTTCTTTTTTGTTCGGGTTCTATTTGGTCTAAAAAAAGAGAAACGCTGTTGTCCGTACGTTGGGTTTTGTTCTGTTTCATAGGATGGATGTTTATCTTAAAATCCTAATGATAACCTTTTCTATGGCTGTAAAAGAGTAGGTTACCGTCCTAAATATACAAAATTTATCGTTTCGACACTTTGTTGTTGCTGATCCCACGCTGTCTGCTGCAACGAAAACGATCGACATCCATACCGCGTGATTTTCTGTGTTTTGTTTTTCTTCCTTGCACCCGCGCGCGCCATAATCTGAAACTAGTGGGTTTCATTTCTTGCCGCATCAATGTTATTACCTCTTGTTCTTTGATTCCGAATTGATCCTTTATTGCATCAAAAGGAGTACGATCTTCCCATGCCATTTCTATGATTCTGTCCAGCTCACGATCATCAAAATTGTATTCTTTTTTCATAATTATTGTATACTTTTTCTATTGGATAGGGTGTGTCGTTTTAAAATACGTTTGCTTTCCTGATACACCAAGGGTTCTTTTTGCATATTCCATAAAATGTCACTAGCATGCTTTCTACTTGCGTCTAGGGCAACTATTGGGCTTGGGTAATCTAGGGTTGGCTTAAAATCATACATTGCTTCTTCAAAAGCGGTTATTGCCCAAGGGGTATGTACCAAACTATCCGGTAAGGACTGTAGTTCAGGAACCCACTTTTTGGTAAAATCGCCTAAGGGATCATGTTCAATACCGTTTTTAACAGGATTATAAATACGCAAGGTGTTGATGCCTGTTTCTCCAGCTTGCATTTGGAGTTGTGGAAAATGAATTCCGGGTTCAAAATCTAAAAATTCACGGGCTAAAAAGCCTGATGCTTCTTGCCAGGGTTGCCATAATTGATGTACAAAAAAGGAAACTACCAGCGCGCGCATACGGAAATTCAAATAGCCTGTAGCAACCAAGCATCGCATAGAAGCATCGACAATTGGGATTCCGGTTTGACCTTTTTCCCAAGCATCTATTCGTTCTCTTATGATCGGTTTAGCCAAACGATGATAGCCTTTGTTCACAGAGACGAACTCCATAGAACATTCCATTTCAAATTTTTGAATGAAATGCGCTTGCCAGCGAAGACGTGACTCAAATGCCCGAAGTCCAATACTAGAGTTTCCTTTTCCTTTCTCTTCTTCTGTTCGTTGAAGAACCTCCCGCATCGATAGGTTTCCATAGGCTAGATAAGGCGATAGCCTACTGCAACTCTTTCTCGCTAAATTGGGCTTGGAAATATGTTTTTGGTACTGATGATGCCGATCATTGAAAAAGGAATCGAGATAACGTCGTCCTTGACTGCTCCCACCAAACTGCACGTTGCGGTTGTTTTTTGTCATAAGTTTGGGAGTCGGTAAGCTACGATTCAATTCTGCTATTTTTTCTTGTTCTAAAAATGAGGCTTCTTTTTTTGGAAAAGGATGTTGTTGCTCATTCATAGACTTTGTCCAATTGACCAGCCATTGTTTTCGATTTTTCATTCCCCGAAATACACCTTGTTGGGTATGTTCTTTCCAATAAATCTGCTTGCTATCTGTCCATTTTTTAATTTCTTTGTCTCGCTCAAAAGTTACACGTAGCCCCGTTTCTTGATGCGAATAGATACGCTCTATTGTAAAAGAATCATTTATTTTGCAAAAAACATCCCTTGTGGTTCCTTGGGTAACTAGAACTTTGGTATTGAATTGCTCTAGTTTTAGGTTCATATCGACTAAAGACTGTTTTATGAAGTCAAAGTGTCGCACACTGTAATGCGGGTCTTGTGCCAAAGCAGTTTCAAAAACATATACCAGGAGTACTTTTTTATTTTCTTTCAGGGCTGTATGAAGTGGTGCGTGATCATGCAGCCGAAGATCACGTTTTAACCAAACGATACCGATAGGAGGCCTTTTAGTATGCATCTGGATCTTTTATTATGTTATAGGCTCGCTCTTTGATTGAAGCTAGTTCTTCTACAGGTATTTTTTCAAGTAAACGCAACATCATTGCCATCCGATTGTTTTTGGCAAAATGTTCTTTCTTGTCATCTAAAAAGTTCCAATATAAACTGTTAAACGGGCAAGCGGCATCCCCTAAGCGCTGTTTTTTGTCATAACTACAACTGCTGCAATAGGTACTCATTTTGTTTATGTATGCTGCTGCAGATACATAAGGCTTAGTAGCTACAATACCGCCATCTGCCCATTGACTCATGCCTCTTGTGTTTGGAAGTTGTACCCATTCTACTGCGTCAGCATAAACCCCCAAGTACCATTCGTCTACTGCATCAGGATGTACTTGCGCTAGTAAGGCAAAGTTTCCTGTTATCATCAGGCGTTGAATGTGGTGGGCATAGGCATGGTCCAACGAATTGTTTATGCTGTGGCTTACACAATTCATTTTTGTTTTACCGGTCCAATAAAAATTAGGCAGGGGGTTGCTGTTTTTTAGGATATTCAGTGTTTTGTACTTGGGCATTTCTTTCCAGTAAATCCCACGTATATATTCTCTCCAACCAATAATTTGGCGCACAAAACCTTCTACTTGAGACAACTGAATCTCCTCCTCATTTTGGTGATAATAGTCAATTACCTTTTCAACGACCTCAAGAGGACTGATAAGTTTTACATTCAAAGCAAAGGATATTCTGGAATGAAAAAGATTTTCTTCCTCTGTGTGCATCGCATCTTGATAGTCACCAAAGTGAACCAAAAGATTTTCACAGAAATAGTGCAATTGCTCCAGGGCCTCTTCCCGTGATGAGGGAAACAAAAAGTGATCTTCATTGAAATTACCCAAGGTTTTTACACCAAAGGAGTCAATCATTTCTTTGATTTCAAGAAGTTGTTCTGTTTTGGGGATATAGGGTTCGGGGATCGTTGGAGTTCCTTTCCATTTGTTTCGATTGTTCTTGTCGAAATTCCATTGCCCACCTAAGGGTTGACCGCCTTCAACCAGAATGTCGAATTGCTTACGCATGTTGCGATAAAAGAACTCCATGAGTAATTGCTTTTTTCCTTCAAAAAAATCAGTCAATGCAGTTCTACTGGTCATAAAATGTTCCGTATCTACGGCGGAACTGGTAAGCTTAGAAGCTGAACAGAAATCCGATAATTGCATATCCAAGCGGTGTTCATCTGGAAATTGATACTCGAATTGACTAGCCTTGTAGCGTTTTAAAAGTAACTCTAGATTCGATTTTAAATTTTGAGTATTTTCAGAATCGCTGAGTTTGAAGTAATGTGTTTGATGCCCCAACTGCTTGATTTTGTGATTGAAGTTGCGCATGGCTGCAAAAAAAGCGACCACTTTCTGAATGTGCTGTTTTACATAGTTTGTTTCTTGTTCCATCTCCATCAAAACGTATACTACAGAATCGTCAACGGTTTTAAACCATGAATGCTCTGCATTGAGTTGATCCCCTAAGATTAGTCGTATGATCATTCAAATAAATTTTGTTGGTTCCACAGTTGTTGAAACTTTCCGTTTGTATCGTAGCGTTCGGCTTGAGAACGAATGTTGAACTTTCGATCTCGAGGATCATTTCCTACACCAGCAACATACATCCAGTTACCGTAGTTACTGTGAACATCATAATCGATCAGCTGAGATTCAAAATAGGCTGCTCCCATACGCCAATCCATATAAATTTCTTTTGCAAAAAAAGAAGCCACATTCTGTCTTCCTCGGTTGCTCATCCATCCTGTTTTTTTTAGTTCCAGCATATTGGCGTTGACAAAAGGTTCTTTGGTTTTTCCTTGTATCCAATTTTGAAATACTTCAGGACTGTTTTCCCAGGAATAACGCTTATCTAAAATACCGCCTAAATGAAAAATTGCATCCTGATGCTTTAAAGAAATAAACTTAAAATAATCGCGCCAAATCAGCTCGAAGATCAACCAATAAGTGGATTGGTTTTTTTTAATTTCAGATTCATAATTTCGTACCTCCCAATAAATTTCACGTGCCGAAAGCGAACCATTGCCCAACCAAGCCGAAAGTTTGGAACTGTAGTCTAATCCAAGAAGTCCGTTGCGCGTATTCTTATAATAGGATAGTTTTTTAGATTCCCAAAAGTAGTGTGCTATGCGCTCTTTAGCGGCCTTACTCCCTCCTTTAAATGGGAAAGCTGAATTGGGATGCGAATGGACTTCATTCAGTCCAAGATCGGAAAGAGACGGACAGGCAAAGTGTTCTTGTATGGCATTCGAAGTTTCTTGCTGTTCCACTTCGGGATAACAGGCACGAACCTCCGTATTTTTTTCACACTGTTTTCTGAAGTTGGTGAATACTTCTGGCAATTGATCTAAGGATATAGGAACATCTTCTGGATGGAATAGAAATTGATCATAAGCGGCGTGGATTTTGACTGAGTTAGGAATCCGGCTTAATAATCTTTCTTCTGTTTCTCGTTCCTCTTTCGTCCACTCTTTCTGGAAGTAAAGAGTCTCTATTTTTTCTGACTCAATCCAGCGTGGAATGCCCTCCGAAGGATCGTTTTTTTCGATGATGAGACTGATGTTTTTTGCTGCTAAATCGAGTTGTAATTGGTGCACAGTTTCAATTAGAAATTGAGCCCGAAAAGATTCTGTTTTTTTAAAACCCCAGGAGGTGACCGAAAATTGCTCAGGATCAAAACTATAATAGGCTATAATTTTCTCATGACTTTTTGAGGCATGAAAGAGGCCGTAATGATCGGATATTCTCAAATCATTGCGAAACCATACAAGTGCTGTTCCTTTTACTTTTTGCATTTTTTACTACAATAGATTACGTGTTCCCAATCGCGTTCCCATTTTTTTCTCCAACTAAACGGTCGTTCACAACTGGGGCATATTTTAGAAGGCAAATTTGTTTTTTTGACTCCTTTCACACTCTGTTTAAAGCATTTTTATAGGTGGTTAAACATCGTTCTCGAGCAAATTTATGATCAACAATCGGCTTTGGATAGCTTAGTTCTTGAAAATCGGGAACCCATTTTTCAATATACTGCTGCTGTTTGTCAAATTTTTTGATTTGTTCTATGGGATTAAAAATCCTGAAGTAGGGTGCGGCATCTACACCACAGCCAGCTACCCATTGCCAGTTGCCGACATTACTCGATTGTTCATAGTCGAGTAGTTTTTCAGCAAAATAGGCCTCTCCCCAGCGCCAATCGATGAGTAGGTGCTTACACAAAAAACTTCCGACGAGCATACGAACACGGTTGTGCATAAATCCAGTTGCATTGAGTTCCCTCATGCCAGCATCAACAAAGTGATAGCCGGTTGTTCCGTTACACCATCTTTCGAATTCTTCTTCCTTATTCCTCCATTCAATTCGTTCGTATTGTGGCTTAAAGCATTGTGAGGTTGTATGCGGAAAATGCCATAGAATTTGCATAAAAAATTCCCGCCAAATTAATTCTTTTAAAAAAGTGATCTCCTGTTCTTTACTTGCCTCAGTTGCCATCTTTCGGACACTCAAGGTTCCAAATCTAAGGTGTGCTCCTGTTCTCGATGTCTGGTCTAATGCTGGATAATTGCGCGTTGCTTCATAATTTCGAATGATGGCAGTGTTGAGTTGGTATTTTGGATAGGGAATTGAAGAAGCTTCAAAACCCAGATCGCTAAGTTTTAATGTTGGTTGTACTACAGGCGCAAGTTTGTCAAGGTGCTTCTCGGATGGGAAGTTTGGAATACCTTCTGCATGCATCTTTGCTAACCATTTTTTGGAAAAAGGTGTGTATACTCTGTATGCTGTACCGTCATCCTTAACCACTTCTGCCTTTTCAAAAATCACTTGATCCTTGTAGGTCTCGAATTGGATTTCTTTTGTGGTCAAAAATTGTTTTATTTCCTCGTCTCGCTTTTGAGCATATGGTTCATAATCATGGTTTGCGATTACTTTTACGATGGTATGTTTTTCTAATAGGTGTTCAAAAACGGCCTTGGGTTTTCCATGATACATTCCAACATTGCATCGGTTCTCCTTCATTGCATCTGTTATTTTACCTAAAGCCGCATGAATCATTGCTAAGCGAGCATCACTTTTACTTGGAAGTTTTTCTAATATGTCAGTATCGAAAATGAAAATTGGTAGCACCTTATTGCCTGAGGTTAATGCTTGATACAATCCTGCATTATCATCAATACGCAAATCTCTTCTAAACCAAAATATCGTATACTGTTCCAAAAATTAGTTTGTTTTTAAATTCCCTATTCCACCATCTACATGCAAAATCTGTCCCGTCATCCATTGACTTTCATCACTTAATAAAAATTTTGCACTATGGGCTAAATCCTCTGCTGAACCAACGAATTTAAGTGGATGGCGTTCGTTTGCTTTTTCTAATTTTGTTTCGTTGTTTAGAAATTTGTCTGCAAGCGGTGTTTTTGTTAACGAAGGTGCAATAGCGTTAACTCTAAATTTAGGGGCATATTCAGCAGCTAAAGATTTTGTTAAGCCTTCAATAGCACCTTTTGCTGCCGCTACAGAAGCATGAAAGGGCATCCCGGTTTGGACGGCTACGGTACTAAAGAACACAAGACTTGCTTGGGGACTAAGTAGTAAATTCTTTAACACTGTTTGCAAGCTTTTGACAGCACCTAATACATTTATTTCAAAATCCTTTTGAAAGGTTTCGGGTTTAAGACCTTTAAATGGGCGTAAGTTGATGCTGCCCGGACAATACACAAAACCATCCAATTGATCCGGCAGTTGGGTAGTGTCCAAAACATCTGTTGTTGCATCAAATGATATGTAAGTTACTTTTTGGGTATTTAAGCCTTCAGAAGTCCTGTTGGCTACAAAGAGCTGGTTACTATCTTGAAGTAATTCTACTAGGGCTTTTCCAATTCCAGAAGTTCCCCCTATAATGAGTATGTTTTTATTCATTTATTGTTCTTTATAAGTTCCGAAGAGCTCAATGAGTTTATCGTATCGGTAAGTAAAAATTTCATTTAGTTTTCTTTTGACTAGAATAGGATGTGCAAGACGTCCTAAAATTCCAAAGGGTAATTTGTAGTCGATGATATCGATCATTTCGACCCCACCTTTTATTTCTTTAATAAAATGCTTGTGATGCCAAAGTGCATATGGTCCAAAACGCTGTTCATCTACAAAATATTTTTGGTCTTCTACATGGGTGATTTCGGTTACCCAACCCGTACGGATACCCAATACTGGAGTCACCGTATATTTTATGATTTGTCCCGCATACATTTTAGACTCATGACCTTCTAATATCTTAAAACCCATATAGTCAGGGGTTATGGTTTTTAGATTCCCTGGATCACTCAAAAAATCCCAGGCCTCTGAAACTGATATGGGGAGTTTTTGAATGGTCTTTTTTCGATAAATCTTCATGTATTTTTTTATTTTTTATAAAGATACATAATGTTTAATTGTTTTTTAAAATAGTTAAACACAAATTAAACTCTTTATCCACAATCCATGATAGAAAATTATTCAATACAAATTCATACATTTGAAAATAAATAAAAATAAAAGTCTATGAAAAACACAGTTTTATCCCTAATTTTTTTAGTCGGAGCATTCGCATCAGCGCAAGTGCAAACACCGCAACCGAGCCCTACTGCTCAACTATCTCAAACGGTAGGTTTGACAGAAGTTACCGTGAAGTATTCTCGTCCAAGTAAAAAAGACCGTGATATTTTTGGTGCTTTAGTTCCTTTTGGAGAAATCTGGAGAACAGGAGCGAATCAAAATACAATCATCAGTTTTAGTGATGCCGTTACCATTGCTGATCAAGAAATTGCTGCAGGTGATTATGCAATCTATACCCGCCCAGGAAAAGAAACCTGGGAAGTTTTCTTTTATAAGGAAACAACGAACTGGGGTAATCCAGGAGAATGGGATGCCGCAAAAGTAGCTGCAACGGTAGAAGTAGCAGCTGTAGATACAGACAATATTGAATCTTTTGAAATTTGGATTTCAAAACTCCACAACAACGGTGCAACTTTGAATATAGGATGGAGTACTACTATGGTTTCCGTTCCTTTTGGAGTTCCTACTGTTGCTAAGGCAACTGCTTCTATTCAAGAGGCAATGAAAAATGACCCTAAAGATCGGGACTACTACAATGCAGCTGTTTACTATTTGCAAGAAGGTCAAGACCTAAACCAAGCTAAAGAATGGATTGCAAAAGCAGTAGCCGCAAACGGAGAAGCTTACTGGTATTTTCGTCAGCAGTCACTAATCCTAGCTGGATTAAACGACGTTGAAGGTGCTATAGCAGCAGCAAAATCTTCATTAGAATTAGCTACTAAAGCGGGGAATACAGATTACATTACGATGAATGAAGCTTCTATTGCGGAATGGTCTAAAAAATAGGTATTCCTATTATACCAACACGAAAAAACCTTGCTTCGGCAGGGTTTTTTTATTTCTTTTTTTAACGGTTTTCCCTCTTCAATTCCCAACGGTTAACTTCTTGCTCAAAGTTGATGGTACCGGGCGTGGTTCTGTAGGTTTTGGTTTTTGTAAAACCCAACTGGGGTAGAATTGCATTTGGTGCTAGGTTGAGCGCATATGGTTCACAGATTAAGGTCTTTAATTTATACCATTCAAAATAGTAAGGAATGCAATGCTTTAAAAACTCCAAACCCAGCCCTTTTTTTCTTGCACTCGGGTTCCAAAGGTGTAAATGCATATGAGCTTCTTTTCCATATTCTAAAAAGGTGAGGTTGGAATGCCCCACAGGTATCCCGTTTTGAATCCATAGTAAATAGAATAATTTTTTTTCTTTAAGGGGTAAGTCAATTTCTTTTTCAATGGTCTGAGCCCATGCTATTTTGTTGGGTAGTTTGTCAGGATCGGCACCCATTCTTCTCAAAAACTTTGGAGAGGCAGCAAGAAAATAGGAGATAATCAAAGGAACCTCTTCTTTTGTGAGGGGGCGTACTTGAAAAGTTTTATTCGATTGGTGCTGCGTCATAAACGATTACTTTTTCCCAAAGGTGTTCGGCTTCTGAAATAAACGCTAGGTGTGTAGGGTCGATCTGGTAGGCAGCCTCTGCGGTTGTATCGACAAAGGTCATTTGATAGAAGTAGGTAAAACTAGGATCGACTACACCACGGGCTTCTGTGTTGGCTGGTACCCCTAAATATCCACTGACTTTTTGTGGGTTGTTGGCAATGAGTTTTTGAATTGCAGCTTCAAAAGCAATACGATCGGACTTGTTTTCGGGGTTCTTTAACCAAAAAAGAACGCTATGAACCAAGGGCTTTTTTGCTTTTCCGTCTTGGGCATGAATTGTTGTTAGACTAAATGTAATGAAAATAAAGAGGAGGAAATTTCGCATGTTTTTCTTGTAAAAGTAAAAAAGAAATGGTTATTCAGCTTTTATTTCATTTTCTAATTCATAGAGCATTTCGACATACAGTTGCTTAATTTCTTCGACATACCCTCTTTTTTTAGAATTACCAAGATAAAAATCTTCAATGCCAGCTTTTACCCATTCCATGGCTTTTTGGTTATTACCTCGTTTTTGCTCGTAAAGTGCATAGTAGTATTTGGTATCTGCAGATTTATTTTGATAGTACTTAAGGGCTCGATTCAGTTCAGTTGGCATTTTATCGAATTGATTACTTTCATAATAAGCAATAGCAAGGTTCAGAAAAGCGTCGGGCTCTACCCAGTCTTCTCCCCATTCTTGGGTAACGTAGTCAATGTGTTTTTGATAATAGCGTATGGAATTTTCATAGTTTTTTGCTCCCAAATAAGCATGTCCCCTCCAATAGTCTACACTGTGCCCTTGGGGTGAATCGATGTGGTTTGGGGTTAACGTATCACTTGCATTGAAATCGGCAATTGCTTTTTGGTAATCTCTGTAAAAATAGAGGTAATGACACCCTCTGAAGGGTTGCCATAAGGCAGCATCACATTCAACAGCTCGATCAAAAATAGGTTTCCATTTATCTGGCATCCCGCGTTTAAGGTATGCTACTGAGAGTTCTCTAATTGCTTCACAATGTTTTGGATTTTGACGAATAATTTCTTCTAAAAAATTCATCTTTTCTGGTGAACCTTGGATTCCATGTTTTTTATCAACTTCTGACCACATCTCCTCTGCTTGTACAATTTTTTCTTCACTGGACAATGCAATGGAATTTGAACAGCCGTTGAGTATAAGGACGCTAAGGAATGATTTCAGTAATTTTTCCATTTTCAATTCTGTAGGTTAGGTGCATATAATAATTGCTTTTGTTATCTATAAAAGGATTCCAGTTTTCCTTACGAAAGCTGAGCGCAGTTAATTGATCGACTAAACCATCGTCTAGATCGAAAGCTTCATAGGCATGATCCAATTCAATGGTTTTATGAAGAAAAACTTCTCCTTTGTGATTGATGTAAAATCGCAACACCAAATAACCATTATCATCGAATAATTCGGAAGTGTAGTTTTTGAGAATGTATTTTTTGAATTGGTATTTACTTCCCATGTAAATTCTGGGGGCTGCACTCGAGTAGGTACCATAAATCGGTTCCTTGAAGTATTCTTTAATACTGTCATACTCAACTTCACTTTTTTCTATATAACCAATACGGACTTTATGAATTCCCTCAGGTTTCTTGTTTTTGAAGTTTTTAAAGCCCAAATAGGTTGTAACAGAAAGCATTGCAAAGGAAACTAAAAACAATAGGAATTTTTTCTTTTTCATCACCCTTTTGTTTTAAAGGGTTTTTTTAAACTTACTCTTTTGAAGGAGCGGTAAAGGAGATAATAAAATAGGGAATGAAAAACAAGTTCGAAACTAATCCAAAAAGGACTTATTTCTGGTCTAAAAGGTTCGAAATCATAATTATGAAAGAAGACAGAAGTCAACATAATTACAATAAAAATAGAAATGAGGGCAAGTGTAAAAATCCGCCATCCAATCACCCAACTCAGAGCAAAATAATCTTTAAAAAAATCTACACCACCGTTTTTGGTGTAGGTTTTGAAAGAGTAAACAGAAGCAAAAATTGTTATGCAAAGTGTTGGAATAACGACAAGTTTATATGCGTTTTCATTCGCTTCTCCAAATAAAAAATAACTCAAAGTGTACAAGATTGCAGTTCCTAAGAAATAATGAAATGCTTCTTTGTCTGTATATTGTTTTTCAACAATTTTTTGTTCGATTTCTTGTAGGTTGGTCCAGGTCATAAGTTTTGTTTTTAGGGTACACCAACCTAAAAATAAAATAAAAAAGAGAACTCAGTTCATTGAATTGATACGATTGGGTGTTTTAAAAGTATACAAAAAAAATGAAAAACCCAAAGCGCTAGCCTTTTTTGGGAAGTAGGAATTGAAGAAGATATCCGATGCATATTGTTAGCGCTGTCCCAATTACATTGAGCCAGAGGTAGCTAAAATGGTCCATAACAAAGAGGTAAATAATCAATGCTTCAGATATTAGAGCAGCATAAAAAATTGCCTGACCTTTGATGCTCTTTAAAAAGATTGCCACCACAAAAACACCCAATATAGTTCCGTAGAAAATAGAGCCAATGATGTTGACTAGCTGGATTAAGTTCTCCACCAAGCTTCCAAAACTAGCAAAGAGGATAGCAATAATTCCCCAAACCAAAGTGAAGATTTTTGATGCATTGACATAGTGTTGCTCGGTTTGTTGACTTCGGTTTCTTTTATACAGATCGACTACGGTTGTTGCTGCAAGCGCATTGAGTTCAGATGCCGTTGAACTCATAGCTGCTGAAAGAATTACGGCTAGTAGTAATCCGATGAGTCCTTGAGGTAGGTATTTTAAAATAAAAGAAATGAAGACATAATCCTTGTCGTTGACTTCAATTTCTGGAGCTGCTGTTTTAATTAGGCTTTTGGCTTCCGATCGAAGTTCCCTTTCTTCGTTATCCAGTTGGGCAACTGCTTTGAGGTCAATAGAATTGGGTTGTATTAAGAGGCTTCGTTTTTGTTCTTGAATTTGATCCAACTGTATTTCAAGAATTTTAAATTCTCCGGCATAAGTTGAGTTTTCAATGGCTTCTACTGCCTTGGGATTGAAATGTATGGGTGCCGGTTCGAATTGGTAAAAAATAAAAACCATAACCCCAACCAGGAGAATAAAAAACTGCATGGGTACTTTAAGAAACCCATTCATGATCAACCCCAACTGGCTTTCTTTTAAAGACTTTCCGGACAAGTAGCGTTGCACTTGACTTTGATCCGTTCCAAAATAGGAGAGTGCCAAGAAGAGTCCTCCCGTAATCCCACTCCAGAAAGTGTAGCGGTTGTTGAGATCAAAACTAAAATCAATTACATCTAGTTTTCCTGTAGCGCCTGCTATAGTCAAAGCTTTTAAAAAGTCAACATCAGCTGGAAAACTATTGATGATGAATACAAAAGCAGTAATCATCCCAAAAAAGATGATGAACATTTGCTGTTTCTGGGTTACGTTTACCGCACGGGTACCCCCAATAAGTGTGTAAAAAATAACAACAAACCCAATGAGCAGGATTAATATTTTAAGGTTCCAACCCAGCACTACGCTCAAGATAATTGCCGGTGCATATATTGTAATTCCAGCCGCTAATCCTCGTTGAACTAAAAATAAAATTGCAGTTAGGGTACGGGTTCTAAGGTCGAATCGTTCTTCCAAAAATTCATAGGCAGTATATACTTTTAGCCGATGATAAATGGGAATAAAGAAGAGGCAAATGATAACTACCGCTAGGGGTAATCCAAAATAGAATTGAACAAAGCCCATTCCGTCGTGATAAGCTTGACCGGGAGTTGAAAGAAAGGTAATGGCACTCGCCTGTGTTGCCATAACGGAGAGTCCAATGGTCCACCAACGGCTTTCATTTCCCCCTTTGAGGTAATCTTCGATAGAACTATTTTTTCTGTTTTTCCAGACACCATAAAGCACAATAAATGCTAGTGTCCCCAAAAGAATAAACCAATCTAATATTACCATGATTTGAATGTATTCATGAATAATACAAAGAGGATCCAGTAGGTTATATTCCCGAGAATCAAGAAGAAATAAATTCTATTTTTTGGTTGAAACATTTTATAAAGCTAATAAATTAATCAACAAACGATAAGCCCCAGGAACCCCGGCGGGTAATTCTCTAAAAAAGCTTAGGCCCGTATAAACAACCGTACCTTCTCCATGAGGAGCAACCAGTATACTTCCTAGTTTTTCAGTTTCTCCAGCGTCGTTCATTCCCAGTAGGGGCGTAAAACGTTCATCCCATTGATTGGGAAAATACAAGCCGCGTTCTTGAACCCAGCCTTCAAAATCTTGTGCTGTGATTTTGTGGGGTACATTCATGGCAGGATGTTTGGGTTCTAAAATCCGAACAGTGCTGAATTCATCGGTAACTCGATCTCTCGATAGCTTCATCTCCAAAGGGGTGAGATTTTTTGTTTTTAGTCCACGACTGGTATTGTATTGAGTAACCAAAGTCCCACCAGCTTCTGCATAGTCAAACAGCATTTGGTTTTTATAGGCTAAAGATTCAATAACATTGTATGCTCGAATTCCTACTAAAATTGCATCATAGGTTTTGAGTTCTGCTAGGGTGGTGGTTTCAATATCAATTGACTCGACAGACAAGCCAACTGTTTGCAAGCGTTCTTTTACAGTATCACCCGCACCAGCAATATAACCTACTTTGATTAGCGGAATTTTTAAATCTAAACGCACTACTTTTGCTTCGCTCGGTTGTGCTATGTATTGTTTTGGAATGTGGGTATAACTTAAGGTTTGAACCGCAAAAACAGTTTCTTTTTTATCTCCACGAATAGCGCGTGGTACTATGAATCCGCTTTCGGCTGCAGCGGAGGGTTTCAATTGATATTCTAAGAATTGAGAACTTCCTCTTCCATTTAATTTTATAGGAAGTGTTGCGTTGTCTACTTCCCAGCCTTTGGGATGGCAAAGTTCGATAGCTCCGTCAAAGGCTTCTCCGTAACTCGTGACATTCAAGCGTAAGCTTTGCGCTTCGTCATTAGCATAGAGGAATACAGGTTGCTCAAAGATAACGCCTAGGGCAGGTACTATATAAAAAGGATTAATTACCTCTCCACGGACGGGATCGGTCTTACGGTGTTGAACAGCCGCTTCAAATGCAATTGATGTTCCAGCAATATTCAGTTGATATTCTATTTGAATGGGATTTGGAGTTTGTGGTTTTCCGATCCATTCTTTATTTTCAATTTTAAAAGTACCAAGACTTCCTTTCTCTAATAGCCAATAAGGTGTGCTAATCGAATTGCCTAAAGTAACTTCAAAAGATTGGGTAAAACGCGTGTTGGTCTCAAGCCCTTGATCGAGTTGGGTAACCCCTTCAGTTGTTTTAATTGTTTCTAGTTCTATTGCAAGTTTACTTTGTTGAACAACATTCAGATTTATTGCTAAAGATTCGCCTGCAATCCCATAGGGACGCTCAGCATTGAATTGTATTTCAACTCCAGCACAATCAAGGAGTAATTGTTTGGTGGCAGCCAACTTGCGCTCTTTCCATATGGAAGCAGGCAGTTGTTCAATTGCTTTGTGGATACTCACTAAAGCTTCAATACTCTTTTCTGGATGCTTAAAGTCAAAAGATTCGATTGCACGGTCAACCATTTTACCGATTGGTGTTCCCCCTTCTAGTCTCGACCAAGTAGTATTGATTCCTTCGAAAGGATCATTTGATAGTGGCCTTTTCCCATCAATGATTTCGATGTATTCGGTTCTACTTCCCAAAGTTGGAGCACTCCCAAAACCCTGAGATTTATGAGAACTACGACTTGCAGCTGCAATGGCAGAGTTTGAGATTCCTGTAAGTGGATCATAAACCCCAATTTCTAGGGATAGTAGATTTGATTTATCTGCTTTTTTAAAGTTTTCTTGGCTTCCATAGAACCACCACGAGGTATTGAAAAATAGACGTTGCGGCTGCCAAAGCCCTTTATTATTTAGTTGTTCTGGATAGGCATTGGGATCATTACTTAAAACAAACGCTTCTCTACTTAGTAAAGCAGAAGATGTGTGGTGTCCGTGGGTTCTTCCGGGTGTTCTGTGATCAAATCGATTGACGATGATATCGGGTTGGAAGCTGCGAATACGGTTGACCACTTCGCCCAAAATTTGTTTTTTATCCCAAACTGCTAAAGTTTCATCGGGATGTTTGGAAAAGCCAAAATCAACAGCAGATGTAAAGTATTGATTTCCGTTGTCGATACTTCTCGCTTGCATTAATTCTTCGGTACGGATTACACCTAATAATTCTCGTAGTTCCGTACCTATACGGTTTTGTCCTCCGTCGCCTCGCGTCATAGATAAGTAGGCGGCATGTGCGTTCACATGATTCGAAAAGTAAGATATTAAAGCGGTATTTTCGTCATCGGGGTGCGCTGCAATATAAAGCGCTGAGCCTAGGAAATTCAATTTTTCAAGCTGCTTGTATATTGCACCACTCGATTCTTGTCCCATAACTTGGGTGCAACCTAGACTAGCAATCAACAGGGTGATTAGGATGTTGTTTTTCATTTTAATCAAGTTTAAAGGAGGCTCTATATTGTGTTGATGAATTGTCGTTTTCTCTCCAATACTGTCTTCTTTCCGTATGAATTCTTTTTGCAGTCGAAGTAAAAGCAGCTCCTTTCCCAAGATCTTGTTCTACCCATCCTTCGATAGTATGAGGAAAGGAAGAATTGAATTCTATCGCTAGAGAGCGTTGGAGTTTAGGATAGGTGATGGTATAAACGGTAGTGTTATTTTTTTGCTCAATGGATGCTGTGGCGTCATAGGCTTCGATTGTTTTATGATTCAATCGGCTGCTTTCGAGACTTGGAATTAATTTCAAATTACCCAAAGGAAGTGCTTGGGGACGCAAGCGAATTAAGTTCCAAAGCTCATCTTCGGTACGATTTTCTTCTAAAGTCAAAGCCTGATCCGCTTCTCCTTCGAAATAGGAATGCGAAATAACCTCAAGTTGTTTTTCTTTACGATTCATTTGCAAATAACTCTGACCACACCATTCTTGGATTGAAGCACTGTTTTTTATAATCGGCTGTGGACTTCTGAGTGCGCTAAATGAACTGGACATAATGGAGTAGGGGTAGATACCCGTTAAGAATTTTTTAGTACGGTTCGATTTTAAAACAGCAACTGTAGTCTTCGATTTTTGGTTGGCTTTTACTTGTTCCTTCTTTAAAAAGTCTTCGGTTACATAAATCAAGACTGCGCTTCCTTCACGTATTTCTCCGTAACGCGATTGGTTAAGCGCATAAGAACTTATCTCTGCAAAACCATCAAACCAATGGGTTTTAAATTGTTCAGAAATTCGCTGGGCATTTAATTGGACAAGGCCCAACATAAAACTGATATAGAGTAGAAATTTAAGCTGTTTCATTTTTTGTATAATTAATTTGAAGTGAGTCTAATTAAATGCTGCAATACTTGTGCCATGGGCAAACCAACGATGTTGGTATAGCTTCCTTCTATGCGTTCGATCCCAATAGTACCGATCCATTCTTGAATTCCATAGGCGCCGGCCTTATCCATGGGTTCGAATTCGTTGACATAGAATTCGATTTCCTGAGCCGATAGTTTTTTAAAAGTAACCGAACTGGTTTCATGGATGATTTGCTGTTGATCTTTCTGTGTAAACGCAACTGAGGTAATTACTTGATGTTCTTTTCCAGAAAGCAAACCCAGCATTTCCATTGCTTCTACTTTTGTTTTAGGTTTTCCCAAATATTGTCCTTCTCCCCAAACAATGGTGTCGGCCGTAACCACAATTTGATTGGGTTGAATACTTGTTTGAAAAGGAGCTGCTTTTAATTTTACGAGGTAGTTTGAAATAGCTGCACCTTTTAGTTTTGGATCAAATATTTCATCAACCTCAAATGTTTTTACTGTAAAAGGAATTCCTGCTTCTTCAAAAAACTGTTTCCTTCTGGGCGAATTCGAAGCGAGGATAATTGCTACGTTGTTGAAATCTAGACTGTACATTTCAATCGTTTTTTGCACCAACGTTTGTACTCCATTTTCCTTGGACACGGAGCACCTGTTCAATGATATCTCGAACACAGCCGGCTCCTCCTTTTTTATGTGAAATATAGTCAGCAATTTCTTTAACGTCTGTTACGGCATCTTTTGGGCAACTAGCAACCCCAACTTTTAGCATCACCTCAATGTCTGGGGCGTCATCGCCCATATATACGATCTCTTCTGGTTTGAGATCATAGCTGAAAATAAAATCTTCGTAAGGCTCGATTTTGTGGTGTGCACCTAGATAAACACTGTCAACCCCTAAGGCTTTGAGTCTGCTGCGTACTCCCTCGTTGGTACCCCCAGAAATGATAGCAATACGGAACCCTTGGTCTAAAGCACACTTCATGGCATACCCATCTTTGGTGTTCATTTCTCGATACATTTCTCCTTTGGTGGTAATCATAACGTTTCCGTTGGTCAACACACCGTCAACGTCAAAAATAAAAGCTTTTACGTGGTTTAGATTTTCTTTATAATTTACTGTACTCATCGTTTTTTTGTATGGATTCTGTAAGGGTTAAATATAAGTTTTTAAAAACTGGATCGCGAAGTTGATCCAAATGTTTTTGAAGGGTTGTTTTGTCGTTTCTCAATGCTGGGCCTGTTTGCGCTTCTTTGGGTGTGATGGATTCGATCTTGGCAGCAGTTTCAGCAATTAGTGGTCGGAGCAAGTCAAAAGGTATTTCTTGTTCTTCGCAAATTTGAGCACCTACTTGATAGAGGTGGTTGGTGAAATTGTTTACAT
>CBFHHG010000037.1:0-9640 GCA_965655585.1 Candidatus Arcticimaribacter sp.
AGAAGGTGCTATTGGAAATGGCATTTTCCTCCTCCTTATTGCAGGGATGTTTATTCTGTTGTACTTCAAAAACGAATTTATTCTACTTGCCTTTCTACAATTGCGAAAGCAAAACTTTGAGGGCACAGTGAAGTGGCTCAATCGGATTTCGAATCCGGAGCAAAATTTGGTCAAAAAGCAACAGGGGTATTTTAACTATTTACACGGTATCATTCTTTCGCAGACGAACCTTACCAAGGCGGAAAAATATTTTAAAAAAGCCATAGAACTTGGCTTATCCATGGATACTGATTTGGCGATGGCTAATTTGAGTCTCTCTGGAATTTACATGCAAAAAAGAAGAAAAAGAGAAGCTACTCTCCTCCTGAACAAAGCGAAGAAGCTTGATACGCAAGGAGTATTGACGGGTCAAATCAAAGAAATGCAGAAGCAAATGAAGCGGATCTAAGGACCGACTTCAATAGTTTTCGGCAGCTTGATGTGATATAATTTTCGAGATTTATTATTCAAATGATTTTGCAACAACCAGGGGTTGTGTATTTTCATTTGCTTATAATTAACCCCCATTGTCTTAGCAAAACGCGCAATATTGCTGATCGCAGTATCTACTTCGACCGTATACACAGGAATTTCTGTATACAGATCTTGAGCTTCAAACACAAAACCGTAGCGTGTTGGATTTGAAAGGATTTCTTTCATGGCCAAAATTCGAAATACATAGCGTCTGGTTTCCCTATTCAACAAAAGATCGTAATAGGTATCGACCTGTTGTTTTTCTAACAAGCGATTAATTCCTGAAATACCCCTATTGTATGAAGCTGCCGCTAAAGTCCAGGACCCCAGTTTCTTTTTCGCTTTCTTAAGGTAAGTACAAGCAATCCGAGTCGCATTTTCGATATGGTAACGTTCATCCACATTGGAGTTGACCTCCAGACCCATCTCCCTCCCAGTAGTTTTCATAATTTGCCAAAAACCCTTTGCACCTGCTGGGGAGATTACATTTTCAAGTCCGCTTTCAATTACCGCTAAATATTTAAAATCATCCGGCACACCTTCTTCTTTTAGAATGCGCTCGATCGTAGGAAAGTACTTATTACTTCGTTTGATCATCAGCATCATATTGGATTGCCAGTAAGTATTAACTAAAAGTTCCTTGTCCATTCGTTCGCGTAAGTCTTGCTCGTCTAGAGTAACCGTTTCTCCTGCAAATGAATAGGCTTCGGCAATATCCAAGGCGAAAACCTTTGAAGGATCGCTTAAACCGTACGATTTGAAAGCGCTATTGGGTTGTAAAAAACTCGAACCAACAAGAAGTATGGCTACAAATACTACTAACGTTCCGACTAAAATGTGATTTTTATGTTTCATTGACACTAATTAAGATAATAGTTTAGGTAATTCTGAATTAAACCATTGGTGTTTTGCTAAGATCATAGCATGAGCTCCTTCTGGTAAGGAGTGAAGATAAGATGTTTTTATGATATTCTTAAAGGGAAACATGGTGTCTTTCTCGCCATGAATATGAATTACTTCAGGATCAAATACTTCCTGATCCCAATTGACCAGCGTATGGATTGCCCACTTAAGGTATTTAGGATCGCGTTCCGATAAGTATTTTTGATATAAACCCACTCTACGTTCTATCGAAGAGCCAAAAGCAAAAAAGGCCAAACTTTCCAGATTTTTTACCCATTGTGTAGGAAGCAACTTGTGCGCATTGGTTTTTTTAGAAAGGATCATTGAAAGGGGCAACTCTTTACAGGATTTGACACTCGACACCACCACAACCTTATAACATCCGATGTGCTTTGCCATTTCCTGAACCAAAACACCTCCAAATGAAACCCCTAACAAAATCGGATCTTCGTGCTGTATTCGTTCACACATGCGCTTGGCGTAGTGCGCAATAGGCTCCCCCGTTTCAGGCCTAATCCAAGACAAACATACCACATCAAAAAACTCAGAAAGATTTATAAACTCAAAAATTCGAGGGCTTGCTGCCATTCCCGGCATTAAATATAAACCCCTCTTTTCTTTGTATTTTTTCATTATGTTGTATTTAACAAATATGTTGTATCTTTGTACTCCGTTTTAGAAATTCTAGAAAAAGTAGCATCTTTTATTATTCATTTCTCACTAAAACGAATTTTGAGCCTTTTATTTGAACTAAACTAAATCAAGACTATGAGTCAACTTACCCTCGAAAATAACGAATTTTTACGTCAATTTGAAGTTGTTGTGAATGGATCTATGGCTCGTATTGAATACGCGGAGCAAGAACGTAAAATTTTCCTTACCAAATTAATTGTTCCTGAAGTTTTGGATACAGATGAATTCAATGATTCTTTCATCAAATTAGTACTTGATTCTGTTGCTGAAAAAAACATGCGTGTTGTTCCTACAAGCCCAGAAATTGCAGGCTTTCTCAGAAAGAACAAACGCTATAAAGCACTTTTACCTGTAGGCATTAAACTATAGTAAACGAATTCGCACAAAGCCTTCTTCGTCTATTGTATCCAACATTGCGGTATGCAAAGTGTTTACTAAACTAGGATCCCAAGGCATTCTAACTTTTACATAGTTATCGGTAAATCCGGTAATATATCCTTTTTTATTCTCGCCTTCAAAAAGAACGACACGTTCTGATCCAAGTTGTGTACTGTAAAAATGATGTCTTTTCTTTACAGAAAGACCTCGAAGCATTTTACTGCGTTTGGAACGAATCTGTTGTGGAACAACTCCTGCCATGGATGCAGCAGCAGTATTGGGTCGCTCCGAATAAGTAAATACATGTAAATAGGAGATGTCCAAATCAGCTAAAAATTTATACGACTTTAAGAACTCTTCTTCGGTTTCTCCTGGAAAGCCTACAATCACATCAACCCCGATACATGCATGAGGCATGGCTTTCTTTATTGCCTTCACCCGATCAACGTACAGTTGCGATAAATAACGGCGACGCATCTGTTTTAATATAACATCACTCCCACTTTGTAACGGAACATGAAAATGAGGTACAAAAGTCTTACTTTGGCCTACAAACGCAATGGTTTCGTCCTTCAATAAATTGGGCTCTATGGATGAAATTCGAATGCGACTGATGCCATCTACAGCATCTAGCGCTTGAACAAGATCTAAAAAAGTATGCTCGTGTTTCTTGGTTCCGAATTCTCCTTTTCCAAAGTCTCCTATATTCACTCCCGTTAGCACAATCTCTTTGATGTTCTGAGCTGCAATGCTTTTTGCGTTGTCGATTACATTTTGCAGAGCATCACTTCTCGAAATTCCACGTGCCAAAGGAATGGTGCAATAGGTACATTTATAATCACAGCCGTCTTGGACTTTTAGAAAGGCACGTGTCCGATCGCTGGTCGAAAAACTACTGGTATACTGGGTTACGGTTTCAATAGCACAGGAATGGATTGCACCTGCATCCTTCTTGGTTAGATCGTCTAAATATTGAGTTAATTTAAATTTCTCCGAAGCTCCTAAAACTAGATCTACTCCGCTTACCTCAGCCAAGGCCTCGGGTTGTAATTGAGCATAGCAACCAATTGCAGCCACAAAAGCTTCTGGATTTTGACGCAATACTTTTGCCACCAAAGCCTTGAAACGCTTGTCTGCATTCTCGGTCACAGAACAGGTATTGATTACATACACATCAGCTGCATCTTCAAAAGGAACGCGGGCGTAGTGCGCTTCCGAAAAATCGCGCGCAATAGAGGCGGTCTCAGAAAAATTCAGTTTACAACCTAGCGTATGAAAAGCTACACGTGTCTTTTTAACTGCGACAGGGGTATTGATGGTCAATGAATCCAAATAATATCTAAAAAAGGTTAATTTTGGGACAAATATACTACTTTGGTTTTCAACTTCAACGCCAATTTTCGATCCTACATAATCCATAGCGTCTTGGTCAGTATCAGCATGCTGTTTTGGAGCTGTGGGTTCGAAGATCAAAAATTAGAGCAACAGGTGTTTCGTTACAATGAATTCAGAAACATCACTTCCCTAGATCCTGCTTTTGCGCGTAACCCACAAAACATATGGCCCATACAACAACTGTTCAATGGTTTAGTGCAACTAGATGATTCCTTAAACATTCAGCCAGAAATTGCACGGAGATGGGAAATTAGCTCTGAGGGAACAATCTATACCTTTTTTTTGCGAGAGGATGTGTTCTTTCATGACTCCCCCATTTTTGGGCCAGCAAAAACACGAGCAGTTACGGCTGAGGATTTTGTATTCAGTTTTGACCGACTAAAAGATGATCAAACCGGTTCTCCTGGAGGATGGGTTCTACAGAATGTAAAGGGGTATACCGCTCTCGGCAAGCACACACTTCAAATTGAGCTCAAACAAGCCTTTCCGGCCTTTCTTGGGCTTCTTACCATGCGTTATTGTGCAGTGGTACCCCAGGAAGGAATAGCATATTTTAAAGAAGATTTTAGAGCAAACCCCATCGGAACGGGGCCTTTTCAATTCAAAAAATGGGAAGAAGATGTAAAGCTCGTTTTACGCAAAAACAACCGCTATTTCGAAAAAGATACAACAGGTCAGCAACTCCCGTATTTAGAAGCAATTGCAATTCGCTTTCTACCGGATATCCAAAGTGAATTCATGTTATTCACTCAAGGAAAATTCGATTTCCTTAACTCCTTGGATACATCGTATAAAGATGACTTACTCACACCAAAGGGTATATTACAAGAGAAATACCAAGATTATATTCGGATGGAAAAAGGACCATACCTAAACACCGAGTATATTGGCTTTTATCTGGAAGCCAACAATAAGGCAATTCAATCCCAAAAGATACGCAAGGCAATGAATATTGGTTTTGATCGTGAAAAAATGATTCTCTTTCTCCGCAACACCATTGGTTTTCCTGCATTTCAGGGTTTTATTCCCAAAGGACTTCCCGGCCACGGAAATCAAAACCTCAACGAATACAATCCCAAATTAGCGCAAGCCTTAGTTCAAGAATTTATTAATGAGCATAACGAACAGCCCAAAATAAGGCTGGCAACCGATGTAAATTATTTAGATATTTGTGAATATTTGCAACGCGCCTACCAAAACATAGGCATCGACCTTACGATTGATTTAATGCCGACCGCTACCTTACGTCAGGCAAAAAGTTCTGGAAATTTAGAGAGCTTTAGAGCTAGTTGGATTGCCGATTATCCGGATGCAGAAAACTATTTATCTTTATTTAATTCAAAAAACTTTTCGCCTTCTGGACCCAACTACACCCATTTCAGCAGCACAGAATTCGATGAGCTCTATCAAGAAACAATGACCGTTGCCAATCCGGAGAAGCGCATGGCATTGTATAAAAAAATGGATCGCCTGATGATGTCACAATATCCAATAATTCCTTTGTATTACGATCAAGCCATACGCTTTACTCGAAAAAATGTGCACGGCTTGGAAATGAATGCAATCAATCTTTTGAATTTAAAAAGAGTACGGAAAAGCAACTGAATCAGGAGGCAGAATGAGTTTAGACTATCCGTCTTTTCTCCATACGGAAGACTGTTCGAAAACGGCTTGAAGAATGGCGATATCAAGATCTGAAAGTTGTTCTCCTTTGCGTTTCATCATGGCAACGTTAGATTCCATAGCCTTACGAAAAGCATGGGTCTGAAAACCTTGTGCTCCTCCGTAACTAAAACTAGGAATAAAGGTTCTCGGAAAACCGCTACCAAAAATATTAGTATTGATTCCTATTAACGTTGCTGTATTGAACATGGAATGAATCCCACAACGACTGAAATCGCCCATCAAAAGCCCACAAAATTGTAAATCTGATTTGGCAAAGTTCTCGGTTTCATAATTCCAAATTCGAACGTTCCCGTAATTGTTTTTCAGATTAGAAGCATCCGTTGCTGCGCCGATATTACACCATTCGCCAATGACAGCATTTCCCAAAAAACCGTCGTGTCCTTTATTCGAATTCCCAAGAAAGAGGACATTATTCAACTCCCCTCCTATCTTAGAATTAGGCCCGATGGTTGTCCCACCATAAACCTTAGTTCCCATTTTAACCAGCACCTTGTCACATAGCGCTATTGGTCCGCGCAAGAGCGAACCTTCCATAATCTGTGCATCTGACCCGATATAGATTGGGCCATCTGTAGCATTGAGAACAGCGCAAGAAACCTGTGCTCCAGGAGCAATAAAAATACGTTCGGGATGTATCAATCGATTGGAATTATCCAGTGATTGAGAAACTTTGTTGTGCGTAAGACGATCAAAATCCATGGCTAAAACTGCTGCGTTTTTGGAAAATAAATCAGACACCTTTTCGATATGCAGAAGCTCTTCTTGTACCGCAATCACCTCAAAATCAGAAAAATCTTGTGGTAGAACAGAATCTGAAGTACAGTAAGCTACCGGTTTTTTTTCCCAAACCAAAACCTGCTTTTCTTGCAATTTTTTTATTTGATCAACTAAAACTTGGGTAGGAATATAACTTGGATTGATAAAACAATTGAGTGCAGCTGGTTTAGCAGCGAATTTAGGAGCTAAATACGCTTGGGTAGCATAAGAACAACTGGTATTTAAAAAAGCATTCCACTTATCAATTAAGGTATCGATTCCGATTCGGAGTTCAGCAACCGGACGAATGTATGTAAAAGGAAGTAGTTGAGTCCGCTCGGGTCCATCAAACAGAATAGCATTGATTTGTGTAGACATAGTTCTAATTTTAGACTTAGGGTGTTGCAGTAAATAGCCTTTAGGTAGTTACAAATTTAAGGATTTTCTAAAAAGCAGCCTTTTTAAGAAAGCTCAAAAAAAAAGCTGCCTAAACGAATAGACAGCTTTATGGTATAAGGTTGAACATACTATTCTTCCTTCTTGAACTTAGAATATTTGTTTTTGAATTTGTCAATTCTACCTGCAGTATCAACCAATTTGGTTTTCCCAGTATAGAAAGGATGCGATGTTCTTGAAATCTCAAGTTTGATTAAAGGATACTCTACTCCATCAACTTCAAGAGTCTCTTTTGTGTTTACTGTTGACTTGGTTAGAAAGACATCTTCGTTAGACATATCTTTAAAAGCTACTAGTCTATAATTCTCTGGATGTATACCTGCTTTCATAAATTTATTTTTAAAACGTCTGCAAATGTAATTGTTTTTTCTAAATTTAACCAACAAAACCAAGCAAATAATTAAATCAAATCTTATGGAAAATCAAAACCTTGAATTAAAAAAGTACATCCAACAATACGGAGCATTATTAGGCGGCATATCAGTTGTCTTTGGACTCATGCTTTTTTCATTGGATATGCATTACCAAAATGAAACGAGCACCACCATTGTAAGCATTGCAATAACGATCGGTGTAATTGCTTTTGCTCAATACAACTACCGAAAAGATAATGAAGGTTTTATGTCGTTGTCAAGAGCCTTAAAATTAGGTGTTGGTGTTGGATTAATAAGCGCCATCATTTATTCATTGTTTTTTGTTGTTTTAGCTAGAGTTCTGGATCCAGATACTATTTCTAAATCAAATGCAGTGGCAATTGAAAAAATGTCAGAATGGAGTTTTATTACTGATGAGATTTTGGAGAAAACTGAAAATGAAATGGAGAACACAACAATAAGTAGAGCGATTTTTAATACCTGTTCCCAACTCATTATTGGATCCATCATAATAGGTTTTTTAATCTCTCTAATTACAGGGCTCATACTCAAACGCAATCGCCCAGAATAAGCGTATAATTTTGTAGCTTTGTAACCGTTATACAAGCTATGAATTTATCCATCATCATCCCACTGCTCAATGAAGCAGAATCACTGCCCGAATTACACGGGTGGATTCTAACTGAGTTGAACGCTACAGATCTCAGCTTTGAAATTATTTTCATCGACGATGGTAGTACCGATAATTCGTGGGAAGAAATTGAAAAATTACACCAATCCCATAGTACAACCTATGGGATTCGTTTTTCAAAAAACTTTGGGAAATCGCAAGCCCTTCATGCCGGCTTTGCAGAAGCGAGTGGTGCTGTTGTGGTGACGCTTGATGCGGACCTTCAGGACGCACCCAGTGAAATCCCTAATTTGTATAAGCGTATAATTTCCGAGGATTTAGATTTAATCTCGGGCTGGAAAAAGAAACGCTACGATTCTTTATTTTTCAAAAACATGCCTTCCAAATTATTTAACTGGGCAGCGCGACGCAGCTCCGGAATACATCTACATGATTTTAACTGTGGCATAAAAGCATATAAAAAAGACGTCATCAAGACGATTGAAGTTTTCGGTGAAATGCATCGATACATTCCCGTTTTGGCAGCCCAGGCGGGTTTCAACAAAATTGGAGAACAAATTGTGGTGCATCAAGCACGTAAATTTGGTGTTACCAAATTCGGGTGGATTCGTTTTGTAAACGGCTTTTTGGATCTTATTACATTGAGTTTCCTGAATAAATTTGGAAAACGCCCCATGCACTTTTTCGGCTTTTGGGGAACACTTATGTTTTTTATTGGCTTCCTTGCTGCGCTATATCTCGGAATCGACAAACTCTATATCAATACCGACGGACGCCTTATTGCCCAGCGCCCCGAATTCTATCTTGCGCTCACCACCATGATCCTGGGAACACTCTTCTTTATTGCTGGGTTCCTTGGCGAACTTTGGGTGGGGCAACAAAGTCATTCCCAACGCTATTCCATCAAGAGAACACTAAAATCCTAAGAATGAGTTTCAAACAAAAAGCGGCTCAATGGCAACATCCCCCCTTTGATGCCGACACACAAAAACAAGTCGATCTCCTACACCAAAGCCCAAAAGAGTTAGAAGATGCCTTCTACAAAGATTTAGAGTTTGGTACTGGGGGAATTCGTGGTATCATGGGAGTTGGTACGAATCGCATCAACAAATACACCTTAGGAAAAAGCACCCAAGGGCTTGCTTCCTATTTGAAACAACAGTTCCCTTCCGAAACCATCAAAGTAGTCATTGCTTATGATTGTAGACACAACAGCAAAAGTCTAGCAAAAACAGTTGCAGCAATATTTTCGGCTAACGACATTGAAGTATATCTGTTTTCGGATCTTCGTCCAACACCCGAATTATCCTTTGCAGTTCGTTATCTAAACGCACACTGTGGGATTGTCTTGACAGCTTCGCACAACCCTCCCGAATACAATGGATACAAAGTGTACTGGAAAGATGGTGGGCAAATTGTTCCGCCGCACGATCATAAAATAATCACTCAAATTGAGCAAACAAATTTCGATGCAATCCGATTCGAAGCCAAGGAATCTAAAATACATTTAATTGACAAAGAGGTTGATGATGCCTTTTGTAAAACTGCCCTTCAGCTAAGTACAGCTTCTGAGGCAGCTAAAGCAGCTTTTTCTGTAGTCTTTACATCGCTTCACGGAACAGCAATCACTCTGATGCCTCAAGTCTTTGAAGCTGCTGGGTATTCAAAATTCCATAGTGTTCAAGAACAAGAAATTCCCGACGGAGATTTTCCAACGGTTGCATCGCCCAACCCAGAGGAAAGAGCAGCCTTGGCTCTGGGATTAGAAAAAGCAGAAGAACTGGATGCTGATTTGCTCATCGGGACCGATCCGGATGCCGATCGTTTTGGCATTGCCGTTCGAAACAGGAAGGGT
>CBFHHG010000037.1:9685-12968 GCA_965655585.1 Candidatus Arcticimaribacter sp.
CGTTATTTATTAGAACAGTACCCCGGAAGCTTATCTCAAAAGCAGTTCATTGGATCTACGGTTGTTTCCTCACCCATAATGCCCGTTTTAGCTTCATACTTCGGAGTTGAATGCAAACTTGGATTAACCGGTTTTAAATGGATTGCCAAGATGATTGAGGACTATCCAAATCAAACTTTCATTGCTGGAGGGGAAGAAAGCTATGGCTATATGGTGGGAGATCAGGTTCGAGACAAAGATGCCATTAGCTCAGCACTACTTGCCGCAGAAATTGCCGCAATCCAAAAAAGCAAAGGGGGTTCTTTCTACGAATACCTTATCGATAGTTATGTGAAATTTGGATTGTATCACGAAGAATTGATTTCAATAACCAAGAAAGGAAAAGCTGGTTTTGAAGAGATTCAACAAATGATGCATACCTTCAGAACCAAGTCACCTAAGTCGATTGCAGGAATCAATGTTGAACAGATAGATGATTTTGAAAGTCAGATCAGCCGCTCAGTAAACGGAACGGAACAAGCCCTAGCATTCCCAAAATCCAACGTAATGCGCTTCATTCTGTCTGACGGTTCTCAAATATCGGTTCGCCCAAGTGGAACTGAGCCCAAAATTAAATTTTACTTTAGCGTGAATAAAAAGCTTGCAAATGCTGATGCCTACGATGCAACCAAAAAAATACTGACAGACCAGTGCCGAAAATTAATTCAAAGCTTAGGTATATAGATGAACTATTTTAAAAAAATAATACTTTTTGCACTCCCCTATAAGCGTTTCGCTTTCTTGAATATTATATTCAATATACTCTACGCTTTTTTTAGTGCACTCTCATTTGTGGCACTCATTCCGATGCTGAATGTATTGTTTGACAAAACTCCAAAAGTTGATGTTGAACCGGTGTACACCGGGATTTTTGATCTTCAAAATTATATTGAAAATACCATAAACTACAAAGTTGGATCTGCCTTAGAAGAAAATCCTCTGGGTGCACTGACTATTGCGATTGCATTGATTTTAATTTTATTCTTTCTCAAGAATTTATTCAACTATTTAGCGATGTTTTTCATCACCTTTTTACGCAATGGAATTTTAAAGGATTTGCGAAATTCTTTGTACTCAAAAATTTTGGCACAGCCCGTTTCATATTTTACAGAGAAGAAAAAAGGAGATACCCTGGCACGAATCACTTCTGATGTTCTTGAGATTCAACACTCCTTTCTGTCAATTATGGTTTTGATTGTAAGAGAACCGCTGACCATTGTTTTCACCCTGATCGTAATGTTCAACATGAATGTAAAACTGTCGATTTTCGTGCTTACATTCATACCGATTTCTGGCTTCATCATTTCGTCTGTGGGTAAAAGTTTGAAAAAACATTCTCAGAATGCACAAAAAGAACAAGGCGAACTCTTGTCGATTGTTGAAGAATCCTTGGGAGGGTTGCATATCATCAAAGCGTTTAGTGCTGAAAAGAATTTTATTACTAAATTTTTTAAGTCAACAACAAGTTTTTTTAATTTCTCAAACAAATTACTCAACCGTCAAAACCTTGCTTCTCCTTTGAGTGAGTTTATGGGAATTGGAGTTATTGGAGGCTTACTCTGGTTTGGAGGTTCTATGGTATTGGTTGACAAAACCCTCGACGGAACTACCTTCATTGTTTTCATTACCCTAGCCTACAACATCCTAACACCAGCCAAGGCAATCAGTAAGGCATCTTATGCCATAAAAAAAGGGGATGCCGCAGCAGAACGTGTTCTAGAAATACTCGATGCTCCCAATGAACTCACCGACCATCCAAATGCGCTACCCATTAATGGATTTAATTCTGAAGTCCTTTTTGATAAAATTGGTTTTCAATACGATACTACACCTGTACTTAAAGCCTTTTCTTTAAGCCTTAAAAAAGGGCAAACCATTGCTTTGGTAGGGCAATCGGGAAGTGGCAAAACTACAGTTGCAAATTTATTGAATCGCTTTTATGATGTACAAGAAGGGAGTATTCAGATCGACGGAATAGACATCAAAAAAGCAACAACAGAATCGCTGCGTAAACTGATCGGTGTAGTTACCCAAGATTCAATCTTGTTTAATGATAGTGTGCAAAATAACCTACTCATTGGAAATCCCAACGCCACTGACGATGATGTTATCGAAGCTGCCAAAATAGCGAATGCCCATGAGTTCATCATCACCCTGCCAGAAGGATACCACACCAACATTGGCGATCAAGGAAACAAATTATCGGGAGGTCAGAAACAACGCCTCTCCATAGCACGTGCTGTACTCAAAAACCCGCCCATCATGGTATTAGACGAAGCAACCTCAGCCTTGGATACAGAATCCGAAAAACTAGTACAGGAAGCACTAGAAAATTTAATGAGCAATAGAACTTCCTTGGTTATTGCCCACAGACTTTCAACCATTCAGAAAGCAGATCAAATTGTAGTAATGCAGAACGGTGAAATTATTGAAATGGGAACCCACTCAGAATTGATCTCCAACAACAGCAACTACAAAAAGCTAGTTGAAATGCAGTCGCTCTAAAACCGATAAATGCAATTTGGTTAAACTATTTTGTAATTTTAAAGTCAAAGCACTAAACCCTTTTAGTTGGAAGAGCAAACTCTTTTAGTACATGCCTTACAAAATCCAGCAACGCAGGAAGCTGGATTCAAAACCTTGATCAAGGAATATCAACAGCCCTTGTACTGGCATATTCGAAAAATTGTTTTTGACCACGAAGATGCGGATGACGTATTACAAAATACCTACATCAAGGTCTTTAAAAATATTAAAAATTTCAGAGGTGAAAGCAAACTTTTCAGCTGGATGTATCGTATTGCCACTAACGAAGCACTGACATTCATCAAACAGAAATCAAGGAAACTAGGGCTATCACTTAATGAATACAACGAAAAGCAGGTGAATCAATTGGAAGCCGATGTATATTTCGAGGGAGATGCAATTGCTCTTAAATTACAATTGGCAGTGGCCAATCTGCCAGAAAAACAACGCCTTGTTTTTAATCTTAAATACTATGAAGAGCTAAAGTACGAAGCGATTTCAGAGATACTGGAAACCAGTGTAGGCGGACTAAAAGCCTCCTATCATCATGCAGTAAAAAAAATAAAAAATGAACTTGAACAATAAAAATAACAGCTTTAAAGTACCCGAAAGCTATTTTGAATATCAAGGTAAGCAGTTGGAAAGCCTCGCTGAAATAGCTGAAGTAAAATCAACTTTTAGCGTTCCATCTGCATATTTTGAAAAATCTGAACAACGG
>CBFHHG010000037.1:13070-19067 GCA_965655585.1 Candidatus Arcticimaribacter sp.
ACTCCAGAAGACCAAGAGTTGAATAGTGATGCAGCAGCAGAACGCTATTTTGTAGAACAGGATAGCCCATTGACACCTGTTGAGCTTTTGGAGCTAAATTCCACAGAAGATTTCGGGTTTACACCTATTGCCTTTGAAGACCTAGCACAAGAAACTGTTTTCGAACTACAACTAGCCTATGATTCAAATTTTAATTTAATATATCAAGATTATGAAGATTAAACATCTCTCCCTTTACTTTTTACTTGCCCTATTCAGCAGTAGCTTGTTGGCTCAAAAATCAGAAAAACGAATGAGCTATGAACGCCTAAAAGCGTTGAAAATCAATTTCATCATTGAGCAAGTAGATTTGAACACTGAAGAAGAATCTTTTGTTTGGAGTGCTTTCGAAAAACACGAATCGGATGTGCGTAAGCAGTACCACAAAAAAATGCGTAAGCTCAGACATACTAAGTTCAAAGAAACAGAGGATTTAAGTGAGTCTCAAGCTGCAGTTACGCTCGATTCAATTTATTATCTAAGAACACTAAAAGAAGAACTGGATCAAGCGTTTCTAAAAACATTAAAAACAAAACTAACAGCTAAACAAGTTTTGGAGATTCATATTGCAGAAGAACAATTTCATTGGAAAATGGTACACCGGTCAAGAAAACAAAAAAACATTCCATAAAGTGCGTATAGCTGATAAGGGTGGCGTAAATTTGCAGCCACATGAGGAAAATATTCAGGAATAACGCTCAAGGTATTGTAGATGCCCTAACGAAGATCATTGCCAAAAAAGGAAGAGGTACTCGGATTTTAGAAAAAATAAATCTTGCCAACCCAAAATGGGGAGCAAGAGATCGCAATTTGGTACACGCGGCCACCTATGAAATACTACGATGGAAAAGTTACTATCACTTTTTAAGTACAGCCGAAGATGCTCCTGATGAAACTGAAAAAATATGGAGGCTACTGGGTGTTTGGCTAGTCCTTAACGAAGTTGAAATTCCTGAATGGGAGGAATTTAAAAATCTAGACGTTGAGCTGATTAAAGCAAAGCAAAAAGAAAAAGTAGCTCCTGAAATTTCAAAATCAATTCCCCTTTGGTTATACGAACGTGGGAAAGCAGAACTATCAAAAGAATGGAATATCGAATTGGATGCGCTTAACATTGAAGCCAAGTTGATTCTTCGAGTAAACCGCATCATTACTTCTCCCAAAAAACTCCAAGAAGAGTTGATGACCTCATTTCAAATCGAAACCCATTTGATCAAAGGATATGAAGATGCGCTCATACTCAACAAAAGAAAGAACCTAAGAAAAAACCCATTATACCTCAAAGGGTATTTTGAAATTCAAGACGCAAATTCACAGAAAATAGCCCCTTTTACTCAAGCCAAACCCGGAATGAAAATTATCGATGGCTGTGCAGGAGCAGGAGGCAAAACCCTACACCTTGCTTCTTTGATGCGAAACAAAGGAGAAATTATAGCTCTTGACGTAGAAATTGATAAACTCAAAGAGCTTTCGAGACGTGCACGGAGAAATAAAGTAAAAGCCATAAAAAATACTTGGGTCCCTGATCCGCAATATAAAGAATCGCTTACCAACTGGGCAGACCGTGTCCATTGATGCCCCTTGTAGTGGTTTGGGAACACTCAAACGAAACCCTGAATTGAAATGGAGACTGACGGAAGAGCGCATCGCAGAAGTTATTGAGCTCCAACGTGCCCTTCTTTTGGAACAAAGTAAATGGGTTAAAGAAGGTGGAAAGTTGATTTATGTTACCTGTTCCATCCTCCCTAGTGAAAACCAAAATCAAATTGCTTGGTTCTTGGAACAAGAAGAAGGTGCAGCCTTTGTCCTTGAAAAAGAAGAAATTCTTTTTTCTCATCAAACTCAATTTGACGGTTTTTATGCCGCTAGATTGATCCGAAAAGTTGTGAATAACATTCCGAAAACTGTATAAAAAACCCAAGTACTTCTGCGGTTTCCTTGTGTAAAAAATTTGTAAATTTACACCTTAGAAATACGCGCAATCTATGATCCATTTTTTTGGTTTAGTACAAGAAGAAATTTTTGCAGTTGAAACGACACAAACCCTTTCAGCTGAAGCAGAACAGAAACTACAATGGTTGTTTGGAGACCTACCAAGCATTCCAGCTCAAAACCTTAGCGGTAGCTTTTACGGACCTCGGGCAACCATGATAACACCCTGGAGTACCAATGCTGTAGAGATTACTCAAAATATGGGAATCGAGGGGATTACACGTATCGAAAAATATATTCCCGAAACCAAAACAGATGCAGTTGATTATATGCTTGTTCAACGATTTGAAGCCTTAAACCAAAGTGTCTTCAAAACAGAGGCTCGTCCAGATGCAGTAAAGTCTATTAAAAATATCGCAGATTTTAATGCAAGCGAGGGTTTGGCAATGAACAATGAAGAAGTAGCTTATCTAGACCAGCTTGCAAAAGAACTCGGTCGTCCCCTGACCGACTCCGAAGTTTTTGGGTTTTCGCAGGTAAACTCCGAACACTGTAGACATAAAATATTCAACGGTACCTTTGTTATTGATAAGGAAGAAAAAGGGAAAAGCCTTTTTCAAATGATTAAAGAAACTGCAAAACAAAATCCGAACACCATAGTTTCTGCTTACAAAGATAATGTTGCTTTTATCGAGGGGCCAACCGTACAACAATTCGCTCCCTCGAGAGGGGATGTACCCAGCTCCTATCAAACTCAATCCATTGACACGGTTCTTTCTTTAAAGGCAGAAACCCACAACTTCCCAACAACCGTTGAACCTTTTAACGGGGCTGCAACTGGTTCTGGTGGAGAAATCAGAGATCGTTTGGCAGGAGGAAAAGGATCTTTACCGCTTGCTGGAACTGCGGTATACATGACACCCTATTCAAGGGTATCTGAAAACCGAGACTGGGAAAATGGGTTCCCAAAAAGAGATTGGCTATACCAAAGCCCCTTAGAAATTCTAATCAAAGCTTCGAATGGTGCTTCTGACTTTGGAAATAAATTTGGACAACCCCTGATAGCAGGATCTGTACTCACCTTCGAACACCAAGAGGGAGATCACAAACTGGGTTATGATAAAGTCATCATGCAGGCTGGTGGGATTGGTTTTGGTAAAAAAGATCAAGCTCAAAAAAGTGTTCCTTCTAAGGGAGACCGCATCATCATCTTAGGTGGTGATAATTATAGAATTGGAATGGGTGGTGCAGCAGTATCCTCAGCTGACACCGGTGCTTTTGGAAACGCTATCGAGCTCAATGCGATTCAAAGATCCAATCCAGAAATGCAAAAACGAGTTGCAAATGCAATCCGTGCTTTAGTAGAAAGTGCTCACAATCCCATCATTTCGATTCATGATCACGGTGCTGGTGGTCACCTGAATTGTCTTTCAGAATTAGTCGAAGAAACTGGAGGGGCTATTGATATTGACAAACTACCACTAGGAGATCCTACCCTATCGGCAAAAGAAATTATTGGAAATGAGTCTCAAGAACGAATGGGTCTTATTTTATCGGAACAAGATGCGCATATTTTAGAGAAGATTGCACAAAGAGAACGTGCTCCTTTTTATGATGTAGGTGTGGTGACTAACGACAAACATTTTTCTTTCCATTCTGAAAAAACAGGGGAAACTCCCATTGATCTCGACTTAAGTGCCCTTTTTGGAAGTTCGCCAAAAACCCTCATGCAGGATCAAACACAAACTGCAAATTTCAAAGCAATTGAATACACTTCAACCGACCTGACTACCTATATAGATCAAGTATTACAAATTGAAGCAGTTGCCTGTAAAGATTGGCTTACGAACAAAGTAGACCGCTGTGTAACCGGTCGCGTTGCACAACAACAATGTGTAGGACCACTTCAGCTCCCTTTGAGTAATTGCGGTGTGATGGCCCTTGATTATACTGGAACAAGTGGGATTGCCACCTCACTAGGTCATTCACCTTTAACAGGGCTTATTGATCCGAAAGCAGGAAGCATCAATGCCATTGCAGAGTCGCTAACCAACCTAGTGTGGGCGCCTTTAGCCAATGGACTAACTTCTGTTTCTCTCTCAGCAAATTGGATGTGGCCGTGTAATAACCCTGGAGAAGATGCACGTCTTTACCAGGCCGTAGAAGCTTGTTCTGAGTTTGCAATCGCTTTAGGGATCAACATCCCTACTGGAAAGGATTCCCTTTCCATGAAACAAAAATATAAAGATCAAGAGGTAAAAGCTCCAGGAACTGTAATCATTTCGGCAGCTGGTGCATGTGCTGACGTAACCAATATAATTACACCCGTTTTAACTCCGAACGGAGGTGACCTCTACTATTTAGACTTATCACAGGATGAATTTCATCTGGGAGGTTCTTCTTTTGCTCAAACTAGAAACGCTATTGGAACACAAGTGCCTTCTGTAAACGATGCTTCTTACTTTGCAAAAGCATTCAATATGCTTCAAGAATTAATACAAAATAAATCGATTCGTGCTGGACATGATATCGGATCTGGAGGGTTAATCACTTCTCTTCTGGAGCTTTGTTTTCCAAGTCTAGGAATTGGCCTTGATCTCGATCTGACAACTTTGGGAGAAGAAGATATGATTCGAGTTTTATTTTCAGAGAAAATCGGCGTTTTACTCCAATCAAAAAAAGATTTAACTGCTCATTTTGGAGCTGCAAACATCAACTGTAGGGCGATTGGAACTGTTCGTTCGGATGCTAAACTAACGATCAAAAACCTGGAGTTCGAAACTGAATTGTCGATAGAAGAATTACGCAAAACTTGGGCAAAAACTTCAGCATTATTGGATGCTGTGCAAACAGAAAAATCATGTGCTGCTGCACGTTACGAAAACTTAGACAAACAGCCGCTTCACTTTAAATTTCCAAAAGATTTTACCGGGAAGCTAGGCGACATGCCTAAAAATAAAATTAAAGCAGCCGTTATTCGAGAAAAAGGAAGTAATTCTGAAAGAGAAATGGCCTATGCCATGCACCTTGCAGGTTTTGATGTTCGTGATGTTCACATGACCGATCTTATTGAAGGAAGAGAAACTCTAGAAGACATCAACTTCATCGTTGCCGTTGGAGGGTTCTCAAATTCGGACGTATTAGGATCTGCCAAAGGATGGGCGGGTGCATTTAAATACAATGAAAAAGCGAAGAATGCCCTCGATCACTTCTTTGCTCGTCCGGACACATTATCGCTAGGAGTTTGCAACGGATGTCAGCTTTTTGTCGAATTAGGCTTGATCACCCCTGATCATCTAGAAAAACCCAAAATGATTCCTAATGATTCAGGCAAGTTCGAATGTACTTTCACTAGTGTAACCCTCCAAGAAAGTAGCTCCATAATGCTGAAAGGACTCGAAGGAAGTACCCTTGGAGTTTGGTCTGCACATATGGAAGGGAAATTCATTTTACCACAAGCAGAAGAACGTTATCAGATCCCTGCGAAATTTGCATATGATGCTTATCCTGCCAATCCAAATGGCTCGGATTACAACACCGCCATGCTCTGTAGTGATGACGGACGTCATTTGGTAATGATGCCGCATTTAGAACGCTCTACTTTTCCTTGGAATTGGGGACACTATCCCGATAACCACTCAGATGAAGTGTCACCGTGGATGATGACTTTTGACAATGCCTACAACTGGCTGAATAACCGTTAAATCCAGTTTATATCTCATTGTAGTTACTGATACAAGTGTTGTTTCAAATTATTTAGGTACATTTAGTAACTAATTTTTATGCAATGAAACCAACCAGATTATTTGAATTTATAGAGATTCAGAGAAATAACATTCCGCTAGACAAATGTGTATCGACTAAATATAAGGGTGCTTGGGAAAGCCTTTCAACGGAAGACTTTTATCAAAAAGTACAGCAGGTAAGTCGTTCACTCCTTAAAATGGGTGTTAAAAAAGGAGATAAAGTCGCTCTAATTTCGACAAATAACAGAACCGAATGGTGTATCATGGACCTCGGAGTTTT
>CBFHHG010000038.1:0-19004 GCA_965655585.1 Candidatus Arcticimaribacter sp.
AAGGAATGGTGTTGCTTAACACTTACACTATTAGAAGAAGGTGTAACTGAACGAATCCAGCTCCCTGTTGCTTGTCCAGCAAAGGTTAAAAGCACATCCAATTCAATATTCTTAGGAAAGGCTTTTGTTCGATCAAGCGATACTGCAGAGCGGGATATATCCAGTTTATAATTACCTTGCTTAGAGCGTTTCAAACGTTGAGAAACTCCATGAGTATCTTGCATTAAAAACGGTGTGATCTCAATAAGGTAGTCACTTGGTGTCGTTTCTACAATAGGGAAACCAAATAAAACCGATTCGGCAAATGCCTCTTTCACCGATTGTTTTTCTAAGGCATTATCTGTCGAGGCACGGTATTTCAAATTGGGTTGAATCAGAAGTAATTTGCCCCCTGCTTTGCTGAAGTATACCACACGTTCATCTCCCAACTGTCCGCGATCCAAACCAATATCGTTACTCCCAATTCCAGCACTGAGGCTGTTGATGTATAAAAATTCTGAATCGATTTGATTTTCTTTATTAACCTTTAAAAAAACTTTACCTGAATTTTCTTCGTAATAAAAGTCAAAAAAGCCGTTAAAAGCGAGAGCCTTTGACTGAAGCATATTCAGCTTTGTTTCTTGAACGCTCACGTTCTTTTTCTTAGAACGCTGAGCTTGTGTTGTTAAAGAGCATAGAATTAAGAAAACTGTTAGGTAGTTGAATATAGATTTCATTGCAAATAGTTTTGAATCTAAGCTAAAAAAATAATGTTAATAAAAGGGAAATTTGGAGTTTAATTATACTTTTACACAAAACTACAATATGCTAACTACAGATCAACATAAAAGTATTTTGGATCGCCTTGGGGCACTAAGACGATATCTTTGACGTTGATGCAAAACTAATAGAAATACGCAACCAAGAAGAGGTAACCCTTGATCCTGATTTTTGGAACAACCCAACAAAGGCTGAAGCCCATATGAAATCGCTTCGGACGCTTAAAAAGTGGGTAAGCGATTACGAAACCTTAAAGCAACAGAACGAAGACCTAGAGGTATTGCTTGATTTTTATAAATCGGATGATGTTTCAGAGGAAGAAGTTATGGCCTTGTACGATTCCATAATATCGCACTTAGAAGATGTTGAGTTTCGCAACATGCTTTCCGATGAAGGAGACGCACTGAGTGCAGTAATCCAAGTAACGGCTGGTGCTGGAGGGACAGAAAGCTGTGATTGGGCCGAAATGCTGATGCGGATGTATTTGATGTGGGCTGAAAAGCAAGGTTACAAGATCAAAGAATTGAATCACCAGGCCGGTGATGTAGCAGGAATAAAAACAGTAACTCTAGAAATTGAAGGCGATTTTGCCTTTGGCTGGCTAAAAGGTGAAAATGGTGTCCATCGTTTGGTTCGCATCTCCCCTTTTGACAGTAATGCAAAACGCCATACGTCGTTTGCCTCTGTTTACGTTTATCCCTTAGTAGATGAAAGCATTGAAATCCAAATCAATCCAGCCCATATTTCATGGGAGACCATGCGTTCTAGTGGTGCAGGGGGTCAAAATGTAAACAAGGTTGAAACTGCTGTTCGCTTGCGACATGAACCCTCTGGAATTGTAATAGAAAATTCGGAAACACGCTCGCAATTGGACAATAAAACCAAGGCAATGCAACTATTGAAGTCACAGTTGTATGAATTAGAATTACAAAAAAAACTCGCTGCCCGTAAAGAAATTGAAGCCTCTAAAAAGAAAATTGAATGGGGGTCACAAATTCGAAATTACGTGTTACACCCCTATAAACTTGCAAAAGATGTTCGAACACAGTTCGAAACAGGAAATGTTGATGCAGTGCTCAATGGGGCAATTGACCCCTTTCTGAAAGCTTATTTGATGATGATGGGACAAAATGAGTCTGAATAATATAATGCTGAATAAAAAATCAAAATCCTATGGAAAATAATGCAAACATTAAAAATATAATTTTTGACCTTGGCGGTGTACTTGTTGACTGGAATCCTGATAAAGTATACAAACATGTTTTTAAAAATGATCCAGATAAAATGGAATATTTTTTCAAAGAAGTATGCACTCAGGACTGGAACGAAAACCAAGATGCAGGCTACCCAATGGCAAAGGCTACCGAAGAACGCATTACTCTATTTCCGGAATATGAAGAGGAAATCAGAATGTTTTACGGACGATGGGATGAAATGTTGGGAGATCAAATTCAAGGGACTGTAGATATTTTAAAACAATGCACCGACAACCCAAACTACAAGGTAGTTGCGCTCACAAATTGGAGCCATGAAACCTTCCCAAAAGCCATTGCAAAATTTGAATTTTTACAGTGGTTTGAAGGAATCTTAGTTTCTGGAGAAGAAAAAACCAGAAAACCATTTGCTGAAATATATGAATTGACCCTTAACCGTTTTGATCTCAAAGCCGAAGAATCTCTGTTTATTGATGATAATTTACGCAATATCGAAGCTGCCCGTGCCCTAGGAATTCACTCCATTCAATTTCATAGTCCCGAACAATTAGCTGAAGATCTAGTTGCCTACATAACGCTATAAAGAAGATAAACGATGAAACTTACAATTTACCACAATACACGGTGCAGAAAATCTAGAGAAGCATTGGAACTTCTAGAATCAAAAGGATTAAAACCCGAAATTGTTGAGTATTTAAAAAATCCACTCAACCAAAAACAAATTGAAGCGTTAATTCTACTCCTAAAGTTGGATCCGATACAATTGGTTCGGGTAAATGAAACCCTGTGGAAAGAACACTACAAAGGCAAAAACTTCTCAAATTCAGATATTATTGCACTCTTAACCAAACACCCAAAATTAATAGAAAGACCAATCATATCCAGTGGTACAAATGCTGTAATTGGACGACCAATCGACCAATTGATTCAATTTTTAGATACCCTTTAAACCTTATTCGCTTGACACAGTCAAATAAATAAAAAAATTAATGAAACTATATTTCCTTACCTCTAGACTCGCTATGTTGAGTTTATTTCTCTTTACAATTAATCTAACCTTAGCTCAACGTCCTCAAAATTTAAAAAAACTTCTCCTTACTGGAAAAGTAATTGATGTTGAAACCCAAGAACCGCTAGAATACGCAACCATTACGCTTAGAAATGATCGGCGTCCTGAGGTATTACAAGGGGGAATTACCAAAGCAGACGGTACCTTTTCTTTTGAAGTATTTCCTGGGAAGTATAACATTAGTACTGAATATATTTCCTTTAAAACCGTAACTCAAGAAGGTGTCGTAATTCGTTCCAATAAAGACTTGGGTACTATCAATTTAGAAATTGAAGCTTCAGCCCTTGAAGGTGTTGAATTGGTTGGTGAACGAACTACAGTAGAAATTCGTTTAGACAAACGCATTTATAATGTGGGGAAAGACATTACCGTTCGCGGTGGAAGTGTTTCAGATGTTTTAGATAACGTGCCTTCTGTTTCTGTTGATGTTGAAGGTATTGTTTCTTTACGTGGAAATGATAATGTTCGTATTTTGATTAATGGAAAACCATCTGGACTTGTTGGTTTATCTGGACCTGAAGGCTTACGTCAAATTCCAGCTGAATCGATCGAAAAAGTTGAAGTCGTTACTTCCCCCTCTGCTCGATACGATGCAGCAGGTACAGCTGGTATCTTGAATATTATTTTAAAGAAAAACGAATTAGACGGTTTCAACGGATCAATCATTTTAAACAGTGGAATTCCAAAAAACTTTAGAGGAAGTGCTTCATTAAACTGGAGGAGTGAAAAAGTTAATATCTTTACTACAACTACAGTTGGAGATTCTGAATCTGAAGGAGGAGGGCTTTTTAATAGTGAATATTTTAATGGAACCGATCCCAGTAGTTTTTCAAATGAACGTCGTGACTACGATCGAGCTCGGAAAAGCTTTTTCACCAATCTCGGTTTAGAATATATTCTAGATGATCAAACATCTCTAACTGTTACTGGCTTTTATAGAAAAAGTGACAACAACAGTTTAGTATCCACCTATATCGAGTCGATCAACGCTACTGAAACGTTCAATTCTGAGCGTTTTGAAAATGAAATGGAATTGGATGAAACAAGACAATTTACAGCCAATTACACTAAAAAATTCGATGATGAAGGACATGAGTTGGTAGCTGAATTTCAATACGAAACCAGTACTGAAGACGAAGATTCTGAAATAACAAGTGCAATTCCAGAAGAAGTTTTCACTGCAGAATCTCAAAAAAGAATTTTATACCAACTGGATTATGTTTGGCCAATTGATGAGAACACACAATTTGAGGCTGGATACCGCGGAAACTTCAAAACACAAGTAAACGACTACAACGTATCCATTCAGGAGAATAATGTATTTGTACGAAATACCGACCTTTCAAATGTTTTGGCTTACACAGAAAATGTAAATGCAGCCTACACACAGTTTGGAAAGAAAATTGACAAGTTTTCTTACTTATTAGGTCTTCGAATGGAGCATTCGAACATCATCATAGACCAACGAACTACTAATGTTAAGGTAGAGAAGAATTATGCAGACTGGTTTCCAACGGTAAACCTATCGTATGAGATGAATGAAAAAGAAAATGTAACCCTTGGATTCAGTAGAAGAATAAGACGTCCAAGAGGATGGTCCTTAAATCCCTTCCCGTCTCGTTCTAGTATTACCTTCTTTAGACAGGGAAATCCTGACCTTGATCCGTCTTACTCCAATACTTTTGATTTGGGCTATCTGAAACGTTGGGAAAAGTTTACATTCAATGGATCAGTATATTTCCAAAAGTCGACACAAAACATCGAACGAATCACAGAAGAAACTGGAGAAATAGTTGAAGTAGTAGATGAAAATGGTAATGAATCTTTGGTACCAGCATTACGATCTATTTCTGTCAATCTATCCGAAAATAACCGTATAGGAACAGAGTTTACCCTTACTTATACACCTTCACGAAAAGTTCGCCTGAGTGGAAATTTTAATATTTTCAACTCCCAGACTATTGGAGATTATGCTGGTAAAAGTTTTGACGCAGAAATCATCAGTTGGTTCAGTAGAATCAATGCAAGTGTAAAACTTCCTGGCGGATTCGATACCCAGTTACGTGCGTTCTACTTCGGCCCAAGAGCCAACGCACAAACTACATCAAAAGGAGTGTTTTCACTCTCGGGTGCAATCAACAAAACCATTCTAAAGAAAAAAGGAACCCTTTCATTACGTGCTAGTGATCTTTTGAATTCTAGAAGAAGAAAGAGCACTACAACCAGTGAGAATTTTTCAACCTACACCGAATTTCAGTGGAGAATACCAACTTATGTATTGACTTTTACTTATAAAATTAACGAGAGTAAAGCGAGTAAACGCAGACGTGCATCACGTAATGGTGGTGATGACGGCGGAGAAGGCTTTGATTTTTAAATAAATAATTAAGTCCATAAAAAAACCTCACAATTTTAAATTGTGAGGTTTTTTTGTATAATAGAAACCGAATGAACAGTTTAAATAGTAAAAACTATAATTATTCTTTAAGCTCAGCCTTCTTGGCATCTTTACGCTCCTTGAACCACTCCAAAAACGAGCCAACTAGCCAGTAAGGAATTACGAAGGTTAGTAAAAAAATCATCAACCAAAACCCAATGGTTAAAATGGTTAAAAAGGATAGAAAACCTAAATATTGATCGAATTCAAACATCGTTGTAAAATTTTAAACAAAATTAAGTTTTTTATAATTCTAATCCCAGTTATCTTTTTATTTTTTTGACATAAGAGTATAAAATCAAAGTGCGCTTTTATATTTACAATCCGAGATCCCTTCAGCTTGCTCTAAAATAAAAATTAAGTATTTTTGTAAAGAACAATTTAATGTAAACAAATAATGGAATACCGCATAGAAAAAGACACTTTAGGAGATGTACAAGTACCCGCAGACGTTTATTGGGGTGCTCAAACCGAACGCTCACGATCCAATTTCAAAATTGGCCCCTCCGCTTCTATGCCAATTGAAATTGTTCAAGGCTTTGCTTACTTAAAAAAATCAGCTGCCTACACCAACCATGAGTTGGGTGTTTTGGATCTTAATAAACGTGATTTAATCGCACAAGTTTGTGATGAAATTTTAGAAGGAAAATTAGACGACCAATTTCCGTTGGTGATTTGGCAAACTGGATCGGGAACACAGAGCAACATGAACGTCAATGAAGTGATTGCCAATCGTGCTCATGTACTTGCTGGCAACACACTAGGAGAAGGCGATAAAACCCTTGCCCCTAACGATGATGTAAATAAATCACAATCGTCGAATGATACGTTCCCAACGGGAATGCACATTGCAGCTTATAAAAAAATTATTGATAATACCATTCCTGGCATTACCCAACTCCGAAATGCGCTCCATGCAAAAGCAACGGCTTTTAAATCTGTAGTTAAAATTGGGCGCACCCATCTGATGGATGCCACTCCCCTAACCTTAGGTCAAGAATTTTCGGGCTATGTTTCTCAATTGGATCATGGATTGGCTGCCTTAAATTTCACCCTCAAGCATTTGTCAGAAGTGGCGCTTGGAGGTACGGCAGTAGGAACAGGAATAAACACGCCTAAAGGCTATTCTGAACTTGTAGCAAAATACATTGCAGAGTTCACTGAACTCCCCTTTATAACAGCACATAATAAGTTTGAAGCACTTGCTGCTCATGATGCAATCGTTGAAACCCACGGAGCCCTTAAACAAATCGCAGTATCGCTAAACAAAATAGCCAATGATATTCGAATGCTGGCTTCTGGTCCTCGCTCAGGAATTGGAGAAATCATAATTCCTGCTAACGAACCGGGAAGCTCAATCATGCCGGGAAAAGTAAACCCAACCCAATGCGAAGCAATCACGATGGTTTGTGCACAAGTTATGGGGAACGATGTAACCATAAGTGTTGCGGGAACTCAAGGGCATTACGAATTGAATGTATTCAAACCTGTAATGGCTGCCAACATCATTCAGTCGGCTCAATTGATCGGTGATGCCTGTGTAAGTTTTACCGTAAATTGTATTGATGGGATTGAGCCCAATCACAAAAGAATTGACGAATTGGTAAATAATTCGTTAATGCTTGTTACGGCTTTAAATACCAAAATTGGATATTACAAAGCTGCTGAGATAGCAAATAAAGCCCATGAGGAAGGAACAACACTAAAAGCTTCGGCTCTATCGCTTGGGTATGTAACTTCCGAAGAATTTGATGCTTGGGTGAAACCTGAAGATATGACAGGCGATAACTAAACCTATGGAAATAATTCCTTTTGAATCGTGCTATGCTCAAGATTTTAAACGGCTTAATGAAGCTTGGCTGGAGCGCTATTTTGTTGTTGAACCCTATGACGCTGAATTACTCAGCCGCTGTGAAGAAAGTATTATAAAACCCGGCGGTTTTATCTTTTTCGTTCGCATGGATCAACAAATAGTAGGGACAGCCGCATTCATTTATAAATCAACAGGAATATATGAATTAGGTAAAATGGCTGTGGATCCATCTTTTCAAGGGCATAAAATTGGTCAACAGTTGATGCAATACTTGCTTGACTTTGCAAAACAACAGCAGTGGTCGAAACTTATTCTTTATTCTAATACTGTTCTTGAAAATGCAATTTATATTTATCGAAAAGTTGGATTTAAAACAGTTCCATTAGAAAATAACCTGCCCTACAATCGTTCGAATATAAAAATGGAGTTGAAACTATAAACGGCCAAATGCCACCTCTTAACTGTTTACGAAAACAAAGTTTTCATCGTAATAATCGGCCTTTATTGCTTTATCCTGTTTTAAAGTTCCAGCTAAAAGTGCTTTACTTAGGGGATTGAGAATAAATTGTTGCAAAACTCTTTTAACGGGTCTTCCTCCGTATTGAGGATCAAATCCCAATACAGCTAATCGCTCAATAGCTGCTTTAGTAGCCTCAAGAGTAATCTCCTGCTTTTTCAAACGTTTTGCAATTTGTTCTATTTGCAAACGAACAATCTTTTGAATTTCATTTTGAGTCAAAGGAGAAAACAATACAATATCATCAATTCTATTTAAAAATTCTGGTCGAACTTGTTTACGTAGCAAATGCATTACTTCTTCTTTGGCTTCAGCTTCTGCATCTTCAAATTTTAAATTTCTCTCAAATGCAGCTTGTATTTCACTGCTTCCCATATTACTCGTCATGATGATGATACTATTATTAAAATCGGCTAAGCGCCCTTTGTTGTCTGTTAGTCGTCCTTCATCCAAAACTTGAAGAAGTATATTAAAGGTATCGGGATGTGCTTTTTCAATTTCATCCAACAGAATAACGGAATAAGGTTTACGGCGAACTGCTTCTGTCAATTGACCCCCTTCTTCGTACCCTACATACCCGGGAGGAGCTCCAACTAAGCGACTCACTGCATGGCGTTCTTGATATTCACTCATATCGATACGGCTGATGTTATTCTCATCATCAAAAAGCACTTCTGCCAATGCTTTTGCCAATTCGGTTTTCCCAACCCCTGTCATACCTAAGAAAAGAAAACTTCCAACAGGTCTATTTTGATCTTGTAAGCCTGCACGACTTCTTCGAATAGCGTCACTAACAGCTGCCACAGCTTTCTCTTGCCCAATCAATCGATGGTGGATGTGGTCTTCTAAATGCAGTAATTTTTCCTTCTCGGTTTGTACCATTTTACTAACTGGGATTCCTGTCCATTTGGCTACAATCTCAGCAATATCTTCATAGGTTACCTCTTCTTTTATTAATGGATCACCTTCTTGAAAGCCAGTTAGAACCTGTTCAAATTTCTTTATCTTTTCTTCGGCTTCCTGTAGTTTACCATAGCGGATTTCTGCAACAGAAGCGTAATCTCCATCTCGCTCGGCACGATCGGCTTGCGATTTTAAATTCTCAATAGCAACTTTTGATTGTTGCACTGACTCTATTACTTCTTTCTCCTGACTCCACTGGGTAAAGATTGTATTTCGAGCTTCTCGCAGTTCACTCAATTCTCCGTTGAGTTGCTTGATTTTTCCTTCATCCTGCTCGCGTTTGATAGCAACTAACTCGATTTCAATTTGCCTGATTTTTCGATCAAGATTATCTAGTTCTTCTGGTTTTGAATTTATTTCCATACGAAGTTTGGAAGCAGCTTCATCCATCAAATCAATCGCTTTGTCAGGTAAGAAGCGGTTGGTTATGTAGCGATCTGAAAGCGACACAGCCCCAATAATTGCCTCATCTTTGATGCGCACCTTATGATGTGTTTCGTACTTTTCTTTAATTCCTCGCAAAATGGATATTGCACTCTCAATATCAGGTTCATCCACTAAAACTTTTTGAAAACGACGCTCTAAAGCTTTATCTTTCTCAAAGTATTTTTGATATTCATCAAGAGTTGTGGCTCCAATTGCTCGTAATTCTCCTCGTGCTAAAGCAGGTTTCAGAATGTTTGCAGCATCCATAGCGCCTGCTCCTCCTCCAGCTCCCACGAGCGTATGTATTTCATCAATAAACAAAACCAAATCTCCATCACTATTGACAACTTCCTTGATAACAGATTTTAAGCGTTCCTCAAATTCCCCTTTATATTTTGCCCCCGCAATCAAAGCGCCCATATCCAAAGCAAAAATCTTTTTACCCTTTAAGTTTTCGGGAACATCACCATCAATAATTCGATGCGCTAAACCCTCTGCAATTGCAGTTTTTCCAGTTCCGGGCTCTCCTACCAAAATGGGATTATTCTTTGTACGACGACTTAAAATCTGCAACAAACGACGAATTTCTTCATCCCTTCCAATTACAGGATCAAGCATACCACTTGCCGCAAGTTCGTTTAAATTTTTAGCGTATTTATTCAATGCATTATAGGATTCTTCAGCTGTAGCGGAAATGACATTTTCTCCTTTTCGAAGTTCTTGTATTATTCCTTCTAAATTTTTCTTAGTAATCCCTTGATCTTTTAGCATGCGCCCCACAGAACTATCCGACTCAAATAGAGCCATAAACAGATGTTCGGTCGCAACAAATTCGTCTTGTTGATCTTTAGCGATTTTAAGCGCATTCATAAGCGTTTGCGAAGCTTTTTTAGAGATCATTTGTTCTCCCCCTTTCACCTTTGGGAAGCTTTTTAAAAGCTTTGCATTAAGCTGTTTAATTAAAGACTCGTCTACCTGTAATTTTTTAAAAATATAAGGCAAGACATTGGTGTCAACATCTAGCAAAGCCTGAAAAAGATGCTCATTTTCAATATGTTGATGTTCATTTTCAAAAGCATATTGTTGAGCTGCTTGAACAGATTCTTGTGATTTTAAAGTGAAGTTATTAAAATTCATAGCTTTTTTATTTATCCCACTCAAAAGTTATTCCATTATGATTCAGGTGACTAGTTGTCTGTTTTTAGGTCAATTTGACATATAAATTATTTTTATCCTTTCAAAAGCCATAGTTTTGACTTGCCCAATAAAATAGAGCGCGCTCATTATTACGATATCATGAACAATAAAAAACAACCCATACTACTATTCATTATGCTGCTAATATGTAGTATGTCATTGCAAGCCCAAACAAAAAAAACACTTCCAAAATCTACATTAATAATTCCGCCAAAACAGGTGGTACGTATAGACTACCCATACATGAAAGGGTTTACAGTGAAATTATGGAACAAGTCTAAGTTTGAATTAGGAGTATCTGCCCGTGAGCATCATACAGATTCTCTTCGCAAGGGGTTTGGATTGAACAAAGGCTCTTTTGCAACCATACAAGTTGAAGATAAGTACTATTTACAATTAGAAAATCGTTTCATTGCCCCACTCAAAGTAGAATATACCCTCTTTAAAACAGGCCCAGGAAAGAAAAAGAAAACAGTTGCAGATCGAAGTGTGGGATTCTATTTAGTCAACAGCACGGCACAAACCCTTCCCATTTTAATTCCCGGAATCATGAACCCAAGATTGACTCCTTTTTCTCAAAGCGGAGTAGAACTGCCTTGGGGTCAAAAAATATTTCTGAAAACACCCGGTAAAAACTTACTGCTACTTACCGTTTCAGATACTATTCGCAAAGGAGCTCGAATCGACGTAGCCGATTTGATTGATGTTGTTTTGAATCAGTAAATTGACTTAAAAAACACAACATCTAGTAACGACTTACTTTTAATTGTTTCTTAGTGTAAGCAATTCTTCTCGATGCTTTTCTCATTATTATATTTACTAAATCATCGGGAGTACTTCCCAGAGAGCCTCGCACTTTTTTATGATAATTAATTAACAACTGTCCATCAGAACCATTGTAAATAAACATATTAACTATGGCAGTATTTGTAGTTCCCCAAAAACCAATTAGCAGGCCTAAAGCAACTGAGGCTCCTTCAGACATAGGTTTATTAGTATTTAAATCTCCCATAATAATTGCATCTACTTTAAGAATCCGTGCTAATTCTGCCGGAGAATATGTACTTAATTGATCAAAGGAAATGGATTGTTTAGATAAAATTGAATTTGTCAGGGATATATCCTGAATATTAATTGCCAAAGTTCCCCTTCCTTTTCGTTTTAAAAACCATGAATACATAGATCTTTGTATTGAATATCCTTCAGACGCTTCAAGTTTTTCAATATCAGCATTCGAAAGTTCTTTCATTTGTTTTGGTCTTAGCTCAACTGAAGCGCTAAAAGGTAAAATTGCAATTATTTTATGATCTGCTGCAATTTCATCGAATTGAGGGTTTTCATATAGGTTTGTTTGTCCATGACTAAGAAAAGAAATAATTAAGGTTGTGATCAGGAAAATTAGCTTTTTCATGTGAATGAGGTTAAATTATTATTAGTTATAAAGGTAGAGGCGAGTGTGAATATTCTAAGATGAAAGCAGGGGTTTTCTATGCATGCGAATGTAAAGCAATCCTATTGCCTTCTGTATCTTCAAACACTGCCATATAGCCAATCTCTGGGGTTATCTGGGTTTTCTTTTGAATGACCTTCCCTCCTGCAGCTTCAACCCGATCCAGTATAATATTGAGATCGGGGTCTCCGTTGAGATAAACTTTAACTCCGTCTTCATGGGGCCTGTAGTCTTTTCCAGAAACAATAGCGCCCGAAATGCCACCTTGTTCTGGATCGGAAGGCAGAATACCCATTTTCTCGGGCCCCAATTCCATTACTTTCATTTCGTAGGCATAAAGAGTAGAGTAAAATTTTTTTGCGCGATTAAAATCGTGTGCTGGGATTTCAAACCAGTTGATTGCGTGTATTGGGTGTTCCATGATATAATATGATTTGAGATATTTCAAATATAATATAAAAAACAAAACCCTCAAATTGAGGGTTTGTAAAGCAGTCAAAATAGGAATGTTTTACTTAGTCTCGTGTCAATTTACGGTACTGAATTCGCTTGGGCATAAGGTCTTTTCCTAAGCGTTTTTTCTTATTTTCTTCGTAATCGGAATAAGAGCCTTCATAGAAGTATACCTGTGAATCGCCTTCAAAAGCAAGTATATGTGTACAAATACGATCCAAAAACCACCGATCGTGAGAAATAACAACTGCACAACCAGCGAAGTTTTCCAAGCCTTCTTCAAGAGCACGTAAGGTGTTTACGTCCAAATCATTAGTCGGCTCGTCTAAAAGCAATACATTCCCTTCTTCTTTGAGTGTCATTGCCAAATGCAGTCGGTTACGTTCTCCTCCAGAAAGAGTCGATACTTTTTTATTCTGATCGCTTCCACTAAAATTGAAACGACTTAAAAATGCTCTTGAATTGATTTGTTTTCCGCCCAGCATAATAAGTTCTTGTTCATCACTAAAATTAGACCATATCGATTTTTCTAGATCAATATTGGAATGCGATTGATCTACATAGGCAAGTTTTACAGTTTCACCAACTGAAAAACTTCCTCCATCCGGAGTCTCTTCGCCCATAATCATTCTAAAAACTGTTGATTTACCCGCACCATTTGGACCAATTACGCCTACAATTCCAGCTTGTGGTAAGTTGAATGAAAGGTCATCGTATAGCAATTTATCATCAAAAGCTTTCTTTACTCCTTTAGCTTCAATCACATTGGTTCCAAGCCGTGGACCGTTGGGGATAAAAATCTCTAACTTTTCTTGAGTCTTTCCTTGATCTTGACTCACCAGCTTATCATAATTCGACAAACGTGCCTTTTGTTTACTCTGGCGTCCCTTAGGAGCCATGCGTACCCATTCCAATTCGCGTTCCAGTGTCTTTTGACGCTTCGATGCAGTTTTTTGCTCCTGAGCCATACGGGTTGACTTTTGGTCTAACCAAGAAGAATAATTCCCTTTCCATGGAATACCTTCACCACGGTCAAGTTCCAGAATCCAACCTGCTACATTATCTAAGAAGTACCGGTCGTGCGTTACTGCAATTACAGTTCCTTTGTATTGTGCCAAATGGTGTTCTAACCAATGTACCGATTCTGCATCCAAATGATTGGTTGGCTCATCGAGCAACAGAATTTCAGGTTTTTGTAAAAGCAAGCGACACAAAGCTACTCGGCGGCGTTCACCGCCCGACAGTACACTTACTTTTTGGTCTCCAGCTGGTGTTCTCAGCGCGTCCATTGCAATTTCTAGTTGCGTATCAAGCTCCCATGCATTTACAGCATCGATCTCATCTTGAAGCACCGCCTGACGATCCATGAGTTCTTGCATTTTATTAGCATTCTCATACACCTCAGGCAAACCAAACTGATCGTTTATTTTATTGTATTCATCCAAAATAGCTACTGTTTCGGCTACTCCTTCTTTTACTACTTCAAGAACAGTTTTATCTTCATCCATAAGCGGCTCTTGTTCAAGATAACCAACCTTGTATCCAGAAGAAAAGTTTACTTCGCCTTGATAATTTTTTTCAGTACCCGCTATTATTCTAAGAAGCGTTGATTTTCCAGAACCGTTGAGTCCAAGGATACCTATTTTTGCGCCATAAAAAAAGCTTAAGTATATATCCTTAAGTACGGGCTTATTTCCAGAAGGGTAGGTTTTTGAAACCCCCGACATAGAAAAAATTATTTTTTTATCGTCTGACATGATTATATTCTTCCCTTTAAAGCATTAAATGCCCACGCGATTGCGTAAAATCCAACTCCAGCTATACAAAATCCAATAGCATACTCAGGATACTTAATTAACCCTAAGACAATTAATGCTGTTCCTAGGATTAAAATCACTAGGGCAGCATAACCAAAGATTTTGTTTTTATTTAAACTCATGTTTGTTTATTTATTGTGTAAAAGCAAATATCGCTTATTTATTTTAAATTTAATCTAATTAAAGAAGAGAACCCGTGAAAGAATTCCCATATATCGCAGTCCCGAACCTTTGAATATTTTGTAATTTTGAATTTAAATGTTACACATGAACCTAAGCTTCAACAAAAATGAGGATCACAACAAACTCTTGTGGTCTTCTATACGACAACAGTTTGCTACCATTGCCCTCGGTGGCGGAAAAAAACAGTTGCAAAAGCTTCGAGACAAAGGAAAAATGACTGCACGCGAACGTGTTGAATATCTTATTGATTCGGATACTGAAGCGCTAGAAATTGGGGCCTTTGCTGCATCTGGCATGTACAAAGAATACAATGGATGCCCTGCTGCTGGTGTAGTCGTCGTTTTAGGTTATATTCACAAACGCCTCTGTGTTATTGTTGCTAATGACGCGTCAGTTAAGGCTGGGGCTTGGTTTCCAATGAGTGGGAAAAAAAATCTAAGAGCCCAAGAGATTGCACTCGAAAACCGTTTACCCATAATATATTTAGTAGATAGTGCTGGAGTATTTTTACCCTTACAAGATGAGATTTTCCCAGATAAGGAACATTTTGGACGTATTTTTAGAAACAATGCGCGGATGAGCAGTAAAGGAATTCTACAAATTGCTGCGGTCATGGGTAGTTGTGTCGCAGGAGGTGCATATCTTCCAATAATGTCCGATGAATCCTTAATTGTAGATAAAACGGGAAGTATCTTTCTGGCTGGCAGTTACCTTGTAAAAGCTGCCATTGGAGAGACAATAGACAATGAATCCTTGGGAGGTGCAACGACCCATACAGAAATCAGTGGTGTTGCAGATTATAAAGTAAAAGATGATCCAGCTGCCTTAGATCATATTCGTGCTTTAATTGACAAGGTTGGAGCTCCAGATACAGCTGGATTCAATCGTATAGAAGCTGTTGCTCCCAAATTAGATGAAAAGGAAATTTATGGATTATTCCCAGCATCCAGAAACCAACCCTATGACACCTACCCTATTTTAGAACGTTTAGTAGACAATTCTGAGCTACAAGAATATAAAAAAGGATATGGTAAAACCATTATAACTGCCTATGCTCGGATTGATGGTTGGTCAGTCGGTATAATTGCAAATCAACGAAAAGTGGTGAAGTCCGCTGACGGAGAAATGCAATTGGGTGGAGTAATCTATGGGGATTCTGCAGATAAGGCCACGCGTTTTATAGCGAATTGTAACCAAAAGAAAATACCCCTTGTTTTTTTACAAGATGTAACTGGTTTTATGGTGGGAAGCAAGGCCGAACACGGAGGAATCATTAAAGATGGCGCCAAAATGGTCAATGCTGTTTCCAATTCAGTTGTACCCAAATTTACTGTAATTATGGGGAATTCGTATGGTGCTGGTAATTATGCCATGTGTGGAAAAGCCTTTGACCCAAGACTTATTGTAGCCTGGCCAAGTGCCGAAATGGCTGTGATGGGAGGATCGCAAGCTGCAAAAGTTTTGGCACAAATCGAAGCTTCTTCAAGAAAGAAAAAAGGTGAGCCAATCGATGAAGCAGAACAAAAAAGGTTATACAAAAAAATAAAAGAGGGGTATGACAAACAAACCGCTCCTGTATATGCTGCCTCTCGCCTATGGACAGACGCCATTATAGATCCTTTATCGACTCGACAATGGATCAGCAGAGGGATAGAAGCTGCAAATCATGCTCCAATCACTGAAGCCTTTAATATGGGCGTGCTACAAGTTTAGCTGTTGTAGCTTCTCGCTTAAGTTTTCCGTTTTTGGTATATTCAAAAGCATCTAAGAAGAATACTTTTTTTGGGAGTTCATAAGGACTTAAAATTTTCTTTTCTTTTAGAAGATTCAATAGGTTTTCTGCTTCTTTTTTTTGTTCTAAAACCAAAACAACTTGTTGTCCTAACTTTTCATCTGCAATACTTGTAATAAAAAAAGGTGGCCGAATAAATGAACCTATCTTCTGTTCTACAGTTTCTGGAATAATCTTAACTCCACCAGAATTTATAACGTGATCTACCCGACCTAAAAGCTCGAAGCTTACATCGGAGACAAGTGCGACTACATCATTTGTTACAACATCCGCATCAGTCAGATAAGGCACTTTGATGATAAGACATTGTCGGTCATCTTGTGTGATGCGAACATCAGGCAAAACAGTATATATGCCATCGTTTGATTTTACAGAACGTGCAGCGATATGTGTCAAGGTTTCGGTCATCCCATAGGTAACAAAGCTGTTTGTACTTTTAGATTGTAGTTGATGTAAAAGAGCTTTAGAGGGAGCTGTTCCCCCGATCAATAATGTTTTCACTTGATTGATTTGACTCATCGCGTGTATAGCTTGCATAGGAACCATTGCGGCAAAGTCGTAAACAGCAGTATTTCCATCCAACACATTCCCATTAGGTGGAACAATATCCAATTCTAGGCCTAAAATCATAGCGCGAACCAACATCATTTTTCCAGCAATAAAGTCAGCTGAAAGGCAATGCAGTGCCCGGTCTCCTATTTTTACTCCAAAATGATCTCCAGTCGCCAGAGCAGAATTCACCAATGCTTGTTTTGCATATCGCATTTGTTTTGGAGTGCCTGTAGAGCCCGATGTTTTTAAAACAATTTCTTCTTTAGGATTTATCCAGTCCATCAAAAAGTCACCGATTATTTTCTCATGCGGTTCTCCTTCTTTTATAAAGCTGTAGGCAACTTCAAAAAGGTCGTAAAAAGAATAGTTATTTCCATTCAGTTTAAACCGGTTGTGTACGTTTCTATAATTCGGCTTCTTTTTCATCGATTCCAGCTGTTAGTTTGTACTTCCAATTTGTCCATCCATATTTCTTGGAAAGAATGAACAAGCTTATTGGATAGAGAATAAAAAGAGATAAAACCAATTCAGGTATAAGAGTTGGCTCAGAAATATCATTTAAAATAGAATAGGTTTGGAAGGCGGTCCAGTCAGCAGTTACAAGTAATGCCGTGATTAAATTGTTGGCGATATGAAAGCCCAACGCCAATTCAATCCCATCATCCATTAACGTCATGATACCAAAAAAGAATCCTGTTCCTATATAATAAAACAAAAGTCCCATCCCCAGTTTATCAATTTCTGGATTAAAAACATGCAGCATTCCAAAAATAACTGACGTTAATATAAGCGGAAGCCAGCGATTTCGAGTAAGTTTTGCGAATCCCTGCATCAGGTATCCTCGAAAGAGATATTCTTCTAATCCAGATTGAAACGGAATGAGAATCACGGATATTCCAAACATAATTAAAAAGGGTTTCAATTGAAATCTAACCTCATAATCTTGTGGGAAATAATAGTAATCAATTCCAACAAAAAGTATCGATACAATTGCCCAAAAGCTGAATGCAAAGAAAAAACGATTAAAATCTATTGTTTTACGAGAAGTTGTTACACTCACTAAACTTTGTTTGTGAATTTTTAGAAGCACAAAAAGAAAGCCTAAAAAAGCAATAAAGAAAGAAAAAAGAATAAGAAACAGGGTGAGGTTTGGATCTAGGTGAGCAAAAACACTCATGGGGTTTTTAGGATCCATTGTCTTAGAAGATTCCTCAGACAGGAAGAATAGCATGGGAACTTGGCCCATAAAACTAAAAATAATAACGATCATTGAGCCCAGTAAATACCATGCGAATGGTAGGCGCTTGTCAAGCTCCTTTTCTAAAAATGTATTCATTGAATTGTGTTCCATTTTTTTGTAATATCATAGCCAATATAGCCCTTTTCAACCACTAAAGGTGAGTCGATGTTATTGGTGTACAAACTTCCTGTTCCTAAACCTTGAGGGCCCTTTGGGTTGAGTGTATAAGTCCATTGTGTTATTGCATTCAATCCAACATTACTTTCCAAAGCACTGGTGACCCACCATCCAATTTGACGCTCATTTGCACGTTTAATCCATTCTTGTGATCCACGAAAGCCGCCAATAAAACTTGGTTTTAGAATTATATACTGCGGTTTTATTGTGTCCAAAAGCTCCTGCTTTTGATGGGTACCAAAAACGCCAATCAGCTCCTCATCTAAAGCAATAGGTATGGGTGTGTTCTTGCATAATGCAGCCATAGATCTCCATTGCCCTGGCATTAGCGGCTGCTCAATGGAGTGAATATCAAAAGCTGCTAGAGCTTCTAATTTTGAAGGAGCTTCTTCAGCAGAAAAAGCTCCATTCGCATCTACCCGTAAAACAATTTTATCTTTTGAAAATCGCTGTCGTATGGTCCTTAAAAGGGTAAGTTCTTGATCAAAATCTATAGCACCAACTTTCATTTTGATGCAGTTAAATCCTGCTGCTAATTTTTGCTCCAATTGGTTCAGCATAAAGGCGTGATCGCCCATCCAAATCAAACCATTAATTGGAAGTGTATCTTTAGAATTTGTAAATTTTGATGGAAACAAACAAAATGGATCAGCTGAAGCTAACGATATAAAAGCAGTTTCTAATCCCATTTGAATGGATGGGAATTCGTTCAGCTCTGCATATAAAGCTTCGAATCCTAAGCCAATATGATCACAAACCCATTGGAGTTTTTCTTCATAATCTGGTCGATCATCACAACTCAAACCACGAAGAATTCCACATTCGCCTATCCCCCATTTTTCATGGGTTTCAAGCTTTATAAACCAGGTTTCTTTTTGCTTCAATATTCCCCGCGAGGTTCCACTTGCTTGTTTAAAGTTTAACAGGTGTTGTGAATACGTGGCT
>CBFHHG010000039.1:0-10573 GCA_965655585.1 Candidatus Arcticimaribacter sp.
GCATGGATGCATTTGTTCCTTGGGTAAAAAAGAATATTGCAAAAAAGAGCAAGCATAATTTATCCAATGGAATCCTTTACCTCAAGGGTGGAGATTTAAAGGAAGAGCTCCAAGGATTTCCTAAAGCCAAAACATTTCCTTTGTCTGATTTTTTCGAGGAAGAATTTTTTGAAACTAAAAAAATTGTTTATTTGCCGTTATAGGCTATAAATTTAGTTTAACGAAAATGGGGTATCCAGCTGAAAAACAGGGATTTTTACTTCAAATTCCTTAGCTGTACTGTGATTGATCATCGTGTAAAATCCTTTCATTGCTCCCGTTGGAGAATTTAAAATACAGCCCGACTCGTATTGAACCATTTGACCTGATTTCATGATTGGTTTTTTACCTACAACTCCGGGTCCATTAACGATTTGAGTAGGTCTGCTGCTTTCCATTATTTTCCAATGCCGCCTGATGAGCTGAACGACATCCTTGCTTTGATTTTCTATGGTAATCAAATAACGAAAGGCATGGTTTGGGGTACTGTTTTTAAGAAAACTACCCTCATAACGTGTTTCCACTGAAATACGTATCCCTTTGGTTACTTGTTGAATCATTTGACCCGAATTTTTTAAGATTCAAATGCAATATAATCATATTTCACAAAAGAACTTTAATTTTCTATCTCAAAGGATGAAAGTGTTTTTGTCGCAATCAAGGCATCGTGTTGACTTCCGATGAGCCTGGTGTATGCTAAGATGATGTATTGATTTTCAGTAGCTGCATGGGAACCACTGATGAGGTTTTTTTCCACACCTTCCGCTGACTTCCAGATGTACTTATAATTGTAAAAACCTTGTTTCAATAATAAGGTTCCTTCATATACTTCATAACTCGGATTATACGTTAATCTGTATTGGTCTATCAATTCATAATTTGAAAACTTGCCGTAGAGGTAAATTTCTTCTTCTTTAAGGGTGTATTGCTTGGCTAAGCTAAAATACACCTGCGTATAGTCTGCCTCAATTGCAGGGTCTTGTCCCGCTACTGTATTGATTAGAAAATCACCGTTGATATCCGGATTGAAGGTGTAGGGATAATTTTTTCGTTCGGGATCTGTAAACAAATAGGTTTGGTAAATATCTTCTTGCTCCACATGGCTGATGCCTGGATTTACAACCCTATTGTCTTTAGTGTCAAAATAGAAAAATTCATTACCACCCTCAAATTGCAAGAGAAGATCATACCGGTAATGTAGTTCTTGGCCAATAACATACTGGGGCTTTGATATTGTTTTGATTGCATCCCACTGCTCGTTTTGAAGCAGTACAATATTCAAGTCACTATTTGGATTTCTAAGGTTAAAACCAACAGGGTTTAAAGAAAACTGTACTGTTTGATGAGTCGAATATTGCGCAAGTTCTCTGCTTCGGTATACAGCTCCTTCGATTGAAGCCAAATTCTCATGAATCAAAAACTTACGGCTAAACATCAACGCATCGGAACTGTCGAAAACCGAAATCATATAATTCCCAGACAGTTTGAATTGGGTATTTTCGTTGGGAAGAGTTAATTCATAATGAGTGTAGCGTTGTAATGTTCCATAAGAGCTTCGGTAGTTTGAAATGCGTTGGTTGTCAAAACCTTCTAAGAACTCATTTTTAAATAAGTTGGAAGCTGTCCAGTCGTGATTAAAATATTCTATACGGTAATAATAATCGTTTTCTTGAGCCAATAGGTCATCAAATTCGAGCACAAAAGACTCCCCTTTTTGAACCAAAGGGAACTGATGATTTCCTTCAACTGCTTTGAAGGAAATACTTTTAAGAAATGGAGCGTTTGTAATTTCGTTTAAGACTTGGCAATAGCCTGTAAAGCCTGTGAGTAGTGCTAAAAAAAGGGGTAAAAATGTCCTTAAGGCTTCCATGTCACAAAGATACAACATCTGGATTGATTCTATTATTTCAATAGGAAATTTCCATGGAGGTTAAACAACTTATTTAGAATGAGTATAAATAAAATAAATTACTTTTAAAACCACTTTTAGTAGAGGGTTTTAATTAGTAAATTTGCGTGATTTTTAGAATTTAATAATTCAATTCATGTCCAAAGACATCCATATCCGTAGAGGATCAAACCTAAATCTCGAGGGTGAAGCAAACAAGATTCTGGTTGATATACCTGTTTCAAAGACTTTTGCTCTAAACCCCGATGATTTTTTCAATATCACGCCGAAGTTAATCGTTAAAGAAGGTGATTCTGTTAAAAAAGGATCGCCCTTATTTTTCTCGAAACACAACCCCCGAATTCACTTTGTTTCTCCTGTTTCTGGAGAAGTGACTGCAATTGTTCGTGGTGCAAAGCGAAAAATTCTTCAGGTAGTTGTTACCTCCGATGGATTAAACGAATCGGTGACTCACGAGTTTTCGGATGTTGAGTCGCTCGATGCTGAGGCAATCAAAGAAATTATACTAAAAAGTGGTAGCTGGCCATTCATCAAGCAACGCCCCTACAATACGGTAGCACAACCTGAAGATAGTCCAAAATCTATTTTCATTTCGACTTACGCTTCTGCTCCCTTAGATGTTGATTATAATTTCTTATTAAAAAATAATAAAGAAGATTTTCAAAGAGGAATCTCCATTCTAAACAAACTTACAACTGGTGATGTAAACCTTACCGTCGATGATTCGTTCAAAGGTTTTTTTGAAACTGTAAAAGACGCTAAGATAATTGGTGTTTCTGGACCGCACCCCTCAGGGAATGTTGGTGTTCAGATTCATAAAATAGATCCAATCAATTACGGCGAAAAAGTATGGGTAATCAATCCAGAAGATGTGGTGAATATTGGATTGCTTTTTTCAACAGGTCAATTTTCTGCTCAGCGTACGCTTGCAGTTGTTGGTTCCTCAGTTGGCAAACCACAGTACTACAAAGCAACTATAGGAGCTGCCTTAAAACCTTACCTTGAAGCTTCATTAGTGAGCGAGAAAGAAGAAGTTCGTATTATAAACGGAGATGTATTGAGTGGTTCAACTTCTTCGGAAGAAGGTTATGTTGGTTTTTACAACAATGTAGTTTCTGTTATTCCAGAAGGAAATCACTTCCGAATGTTTGGATGGCTACCTTTTGTAGACAACCATGTGCCGAGTATTTCTAGAACGTCATTTTCTTGGTTGTTTGGATCTAAGAAATCAAAAGTTACTACCAACCTTAACGGAGAAGAACGTGCACTAGTTGTAACGGGTGAAATGGAAAAAGTATTCCCTATGAATATTTTCCCCATGCAGTTGATTAAAGCTTGTTTGGTTGAAGATATAGAACGCATGGAAGCACTGGGTATTTACGAAGTAGTTCCCGAAGACTTCGGTTTGATTGACTATGCTTCTACTTCAAAAATTGAAGCACAAGACATCATCAAGAAGGGAATTGAGTTAATGATTAAAGAAGTAGGATAAAAATAAAACATATGAGTTTTTTAAGAAACAAAATTGATCAAATAAAAAAGCCTTTCGCTAGAGGCGAAAAGTGGGAAAAATTTGCTCCGGCGGTTAATGCATTTGACACCTTTTTATTTGTACCAAACCACACCACCCATAAAGGAGCTCACATCCGTGATGCTGTAGATTTAAAGCGAACGATGGTGACTGTCATTATTGCACTACTTCCAGCTTTGATTTATGGGATATACAACACAGGATATCAATATTTTATCCAAACAGGAGAAGCGTTTACGTTCTTGGACGCATTCATCCACGGGTCTTGGAAAATCGTTCCAATGATTGTAGTGTCTTATGTGGTAGGATTAACCATTGAATTTATTTTCGCAATCTACAGAGGCCATGAAGTAAACGAGGGTTACCTGGTCACAGGACTTTTAATTCCTATGATCATGCCGGTAGATATTCCTTTGTGGATGGTTGGAATTTCTACTGCCTTTGCCGTATTGATTGCCAAAGAAGCTTTTGGTGGAACTGGAATGAATATTCTAAATCCAGCACTTACCGCACGTGCCTTCGCCTTTTTTGCCTATCCAACCTATATGTCAGGAAACAAAGTATGGGTTTCAGAAGCGTCGAATGTAGATGCTATTTCTGGAGAAACAATTTTAGGATCACTCGCAGCGGGTAATGACGTTAGTTATTCAATGCTCGAAATGTTCCAGGGATCTATACCGGGTTCGATTGCCGAAACATCCACCCTGTGGATTGCAGTAGGAGCACTCATCTTGATTTATACGGGTGTTGGTAGCTGGCGAATTATTGTTGGAGGAATAGTAGGAGCTGCAGTAATGGGCTTCTTGTTTAACCTTTGGGGAGCAAACGCACTCATGAGTTTTTCTTGGATGAACCATCTAGTAGTTGGAGGTTTTGCTTTCGGTATAGTCTTTATGGCAACCGATCCAGTGTCTGCCGCACAAACTAATAAAGGAAAATGGATTTACGGAATTTTGGTTGGAATCTTTTGTATTCTGATTCGCGTATTCAACCCAGCATATCCCGAAGGTGTAATGCTAGCAATTCTTTTAATGAACGTCTTTGCACCAACAATTGATCATTTTGTAGTTGAAGCCAATATTTCTAAACGTAAAAAACGTTGGGCATTAACTCAATTAAAAACAGCTTAATTATGAATAGAGATAGTAATTCTTATACCTTTCTTTTTGCAGCGATAATGGTTTTTGTAGTAGCCTCTTCTTTGGCTTTTACAGCTACCTCACTCAAAAGCAAGCAAGACGAAAATGTACGTAAAGAACAAATGCAAAATATCCTGTCCACAATTGGAATCCAAAGTGATCGGGATGGCGCAGAAAAATTGTACAACGAATACGTAACACAACAATTGGCACTTACCCTTGAAGGTGTGTCCGATGATGAGGTGAATGCGTTTAAAATTCAACTGGGGACTGAGGTTAAAAAACCGGTTGAACAACAACGCTTTCCGTTATATGTAGCGGAAGTTAAAGAAGAGACTTTTTATATCGTTCCCTTACGCGGAGCTGGCCTATGGGATGCAATTTGGGGATATATTGCTCTTGAAAGTGATATGAGAACCATTAAAGGAGCCGTTTTTGATCACAAAGGAGAAACTGCTGGTTTAGGAGCTGAGATTACGCAACAGTGGTTTCAAGATCGCTTTGTAGGTGAGAAGATAACCGATGCCAACGGAACTCTTGTTGGGATTGCTGTTTCTAAAACGAATAATGATCCTCTTGGAAACGACAAAGATGACCACGAAGTAGATGCAATCTCTGGGGCTACCATCACAGGTGACGGTGTAACCGATATGATTTCTGAACGCTTGGCACATTATACTCCTTACTTCAAACGTGCGATTTCAAAACCAGTAGAAGAAATTAAGGAAGAAACTTCTATAGATGAGATACCATCGGAGGAAGCCCAAACCATTGCTTACCAAAATTAAGATCATGAAGCAAAAAAACACCTCGCTACAAAAACCAAGCTTGTTCTTTGTCAATAAAGACAAAGAGGCCTTGTTTTCGAAAAAGAACAGAGCTTTGCTCTCAGATCCTATGGACGACAACAACCCGATAACCGTTCAGGTTTTAGGGATTTGTTCTGCCTTAGCGATTACTGTTCAGTTAAAGCCAGCCATCGTAATGAGTATTTCCGTTTTGGTTGTTATGGCAGCTTCAAACGTGATTATTTCCTTATTGCGTAATTTGATACCCAACCGTATTCGAATCATTGTACAGCTCGTAGTTGTAGCTGCGATGGTCGTTTTAGTAGATCAGGTTTTGAAAGCTTTTGCTTACGACGTATATAAAGAATTGTCGATTTTCATCGGCCTGATTATAACCAACTGTATCGTTATGGGACGTTTGGAAGCATTTGCCTTGGCAAATACACCATGGAAATCCTTTTTAGATGGAATTGGAAATGCAGCTGGATATGGATTCATCCTAATCGTTGTTGCCTTTTTCAGAGAATTGCTAGGTTCAGGAAAATTATTTGGTTACCAAGTTGTTCCCGATGCCTTGTATGCAATGGGTTATGAAAACAATGGGCTGATGCTTTTATCACCAATGGCATTGATTACTGTTGGGCTCTTTATCTGGGTTCAACGTTCTAGAAACCGTAAACTCATTGAAAAAAACTAAGTTATGGAAGCATACATTAATTTATTTGTAAAAAGTATTTTCATTGAAAATATGATTTTCGCTTACTTCTTGGGAATGTGTTCCTATTTAGCGGTATCAAAAACAGTGAAAACAGCTGTTGGTTTGGGTTTTGCTGTTATTTTCGTTCTTGCAATCACGGTTCCAATCAACTTTTTGTTGGATACTTATTTACTTAAACCAGGTGCCCTAGCATGGTTAGGTTCAGATTACGCATCAATCGATTTAAGTTTTTTAAGTTTCATCATGTTCATCGCAGTTATTGCTTCGATGGTACAATTGGTTGAGATGATTGTAGAGAAATTTGCCCCAGCACTTTACGGTGCATTAGGAATCTTTTTACCCTTGATCGCAGTAAACTGTGCTATCCTAGGGGGGTCGCTTTTTATGCAACAAAAAGATTTTGGCGGTGTACTAGAATCGGGAGTGTACGGATTAGGTTCGGGGATTGGATGGTTTTTAGCGATTATAGCGATTGCAGCTATCCGAGAAAAAATAACCTATTCCAACGTTCCAGCTCCTCTTAAAGGATTGGGGATAACGTTTATCATCACAGGATTGATGGCAATTGGGTTTATGAGTTTTATGGGTATTAAATTATAATTTCTACGTATGGATTATTCTATTATTTTAGCGAGTGTTGTTGTTTTCTTACTGATCATTTTTATGTTGGTGGGGATGTTGTTGGGGGCTAAAGCCAAATTAATGCCTTCTGGGCCAGTAGCCTTAATGATTAACGGCCAAAACAATATTGAAGTTTCTTCAGGAAGTACCTTATTAACTACCCTCGGAAATAACAAAATATTCCTTCCCTCTGCTTGTGGAGGTGGAGGTACTTGTATTCAATGTAAATGTCAAATTACAGAAGGAGGAGGAGAGATTCTTCCTACTGAAAAACCTCACTTTTCTCGTAAAGAAATTGCAGACGGATGGCGTTTAGGATGTCAGGTAAAAGTTAAAGAAAATATGGTGATACAAGTACCTGAAGAGGTATTTGGGATTAAAAAATGGGAAGCTACTGTAGTCCGTAACTGGAACGTTGCTTCTTTCATTAAAGAATTTGTTGTCGAGATTCCAGAAGAAATGGATTACAAAGCAGGAGGGTATATTCAAATTGAAATACCGGAATGTGAAGTAAATTATTCTGATATTGATATTACTGCGCATCCAGAAGAGCATCCTGGAGAGCCCGATAAGTTTAAAATGGAATGGGATAATTTCAACCTGTGGTCGTTGAATATGAAAAATCCTGAGTCCGTTGAACGTGCTTACTCAATGGCATCTTTCCCTGCAGAGGGAAGAGAAGTGATGCTAAACGTTCGTATTGCATCCCCACCATGGGATCGCGCTAAAAACGGATGGATGGATGTAAATCCTGGGATAGCTTCCTCTTATATTTTTGCTCAAAAACCAGGAGATAAAGTTACAATCTCTGGACCTTTCGGAGAGTTTTTCATCAACCCTTCTGAATCAGAAATGCTTTATGTTGGTGGTGGTGCAGGTATGGCTCCGATGCGTTCACACTTATACGAATTATTTAGAACGCTAAAAACAGGGCGTACGGTTACGTTTTGGTATGGAGGACGTTCTAAAAGAGAATTATTTTACCTGGAGCATTTCCGTGCACTAGAACGTGATTTCCCTAATTTTAAATTTTATGTAGCCTTATCCGAACCTTCTGAAGAAGACAACTGGACTGTTAAAGATGGACTGGATGGAGAAGGAGATGGTTTCAAAGGTTTTGTGCATCAAGTAGTAATTGATAATTATTTATCAAAACACGAAGCACCAGAGGATATTGAAGTGTACTTCTGTGGACCACCCTTGATGAATCAGGCTGTAGAACGTATGGCTGACGATTATGGTATACCCCCGGAAAATGTTCGTTTTGACGATTTTGGAGGATAATATTAAAACATAAGGAGGCTTGATAAAGCCTCCTTTTTTGTTTAATGTCTTAATGTGAAATAAGAGTATGACTATGGAGATGATTAAAGAACAAGAACTACATAACCTAGCAATGGAAGTTGTTGGCAAACGTATGGAAGAGGATGGTTTTGAGTTTATGACGGTTAATTCTGAACTACAAAAAGACCCTCAATTTGTATGTCTAAAGGATAAGAAGTTACATTTTGTAATCGTTCGTGCTGTTTCCTATCCCGATAATCCATTAGATTATGACAAAGTATTCATGGAAACGGTTCGATCCCACGCAGAAAAGTTTGAGGCTAAAACCTATTATGCAGGAGTTGGCTTGGCACATGCAGATAATTATGAATTACCATTAACTACTAAAGATCCCTATGCAGTCAATTTTCAAGGTCTTCAAATAATTGAATCCAATGCGTAAACTGATTTTAATTTCTTTCTTGTTGATATTCGTCAATTGCTCGGAGACAAAGCTTGTAGAAGTACATCAGGGCTATGCTTTGGGAACCTCGTATTCGATTCAATACGGAACGATAAACACGCCCTATGATCAAGTGCAGCAAGGGATTGATTCTTTGTTTACGGTCATCAACACGTCCATGTCTACCTATGTTCCCACCTCCGATATTTCAAAAATCAATAAAGGAGATTCTTCAGTTAAAGTAGATACTCATTTCAAGACGGTATTTGCTAAAGCTACTGCTGTTTGGAAAGCAACAGACGGTTTTTTTGACCCTACGGTTGGAGCTTGGGTAAATGCGTATGGCTTCGGACCAGAAAAGCCGCTCAAAGTTCTTACAAATAAAAATAGAAGCCCATTTAAAAAAGATTACAGGCTGGAGTTCCATTGAACTTACTGCGGAGGGTTTTGTAAAAAAAGAACATGCAGAAACCTACCTTGATTTCAATGCCCTAGCAAAAGGATATACTGTTGATGTAATAGGTTATTTTTTATCTCAGCTTGGTGCTGCAAATTACTTGGTTGAAATAGGAGGGGAGATCGTTGCTCATGGTGTTAGTCCTAAAACAGCCGAGCCTTGGCGGATTGCTATAGATGATCCTAATCAACAAGAAGAACGCGATTTGATCCAAGTCTTATCTCTAAAGGATGAAGCAATTGCTACATCGGGAAATTATCGCAAGTCTAGAATTGATTCGATAACGGGAGAACGTTATGTTCATTCCATTAACCCGATAACGGGCAATACTGTCAAATCTAATGTGTTGAGCGCATCAGTTCGTGCTCCAGATTGTATGACCGCTGATGCTTATGCTACCGCACTTATGGTACTTCCATTTGAGAAAAGCAAGGCATTGATTGAACGTTTACCTCAAATTGAGGCCTATTGGATAACTTCTTTCAATGACTCCATACAGGAACATTTTTCAAGAGGCTGGAAATAACAAACTATTTTTTTGTTACTACTGGAATCCGTTCGTTAGGAAGTGCAAAACGTTTGACATCAGCTGCGGATATTTCTTTAATAAAATCTACAGGGGTGGTTTTAAACCCAACTTCTTCAAGTCGGTTGTAATAGTCCTGCCCATAAACACGCACATGATCATACTGCCCAAAAATGCGTGTACGTTCCTGTTGATCGGTTATGGTATCATCCTCAAAAGTTTTTTCTTGGTCTTCTTCTAGGGGGACTTGTAGAATTGCAGTGCCTCCTGGTTTCAAAACTCGATAAAGTTCTTCCATCGCTTTCAAGTCGTTGGGAATATGTTCTAAAACATGATTACACAAAATAAAATCATACGAATTGTCTTCAAACGGAAGTGCGCAAATGTCAGCTTTTACGTCGGCTAAGGGAGAGTGTAGATCAGTAGTTGTATAGTCCCAATGCGAAAAGGATTTAAATTTTTTGTAAAAAACCTGTTCTGGTGCTACGTGTAAAACTCGAATTGAATCAATCAAAAAGGTAGTCTTTCGATCCAAATACAACCACAAAAGACGGTGTCTTTCCAAAGAAAGTGTTCCTGGGCAAAGGGCATTTTGACGTAAGTTTTGATACCCATAGGGTAAGAATTTTCGATACGAACTCGCGTCAATTGGATCGGTGAATTGATTGCCTTTGAAATACAATTTAATCAACGGTCTAAACCAAATACTCAGTTGAATCAACCAAGGTCTAGGGACAAGGTTGAGGAGGGTTTTCATAACACAAGGGCTTCTTTTCGGAACGGAATTTCTTCATCGCTTGAAATACCGAGAGCTTCGTATATGTATTGAAATGTAGAAAGTAATTCTGGTTTTCCATTGATCAAAGCCACATCGTGTTCAAAATGCGCACTTGGTAAACCATCGGCGGTCAATATTGTCCATCCATCTTTCAGATGTTTAATGCGATGGGTTCCTCTATTGATCATGGGTTCGATAGCCAAAACCATTCCTTCTTGAAATTTTTTTCCACGGCCTCTTTTTCCATAGTTGGGAACTTCGGGTCCTTCGTGCATTGTAGTACCCAACCCGTGTCCGACCAATTCTCGAACCACACCATAGCCTTCATTTTCAGCATGCTG
>CBFHHG010000039.1:10583-18568 GCA_965655585.1 Candidatus Arcticimaribacter sp.
CCTTCGTGCATTGTAGTACCCAACCCGTGTCCGACCAATTCTCGAACCACACCATAGCCTTCATTTTCAGCATGCTGTTGGATTGCATAAGCAAGATCACCAATGCGGTTGCCCGCTTTGAATTCAGCAATCCCTTTGTATAAGGACTCTTTGGTTACCTGTAATAATTTTTCATTCTCAGGATCGATTTCACCTACTCCAAAAGTATAGGCGTGATCTCCATAAAAACCATTTTTTAGAGAACCACAATCAATTGAAATGATATCACCTTCTTGCAAGGGGTTTTTATTTGGAATCCCGTGAACTACTTGCGCATTGGGACTCATACACAAGGTATTTGGAAAATTATAAAGTCCTAAAAATCCTGGAATGGCACCATGATCTCGAATACAAGTTTCTGCCATGGCATCTAACTCCAAGGTGCTAATACCAGGCTTTATTTCGCCTGCAAGCATACCCAAAGTTTTCGAAACGATCAAAGCACTTTCGCGCATCAATTCTATTTCTTCTGCATTTTTTAAAACAATACTACTCATTCTGCATAAGCGTTTTTATAATCGTTTCCTTTCAATATTTCAAGCATATCGAGCTCAAGTGTTTGTATCGGAAACTCTACAATTCGGTTTATTTCTTTACCATTCTTAGCAAAGATCAATGTAGGTACATTAAAGAGATCATAGGGTTTTTCAATATCATTTGGAGTATCCTTATCTTCAGATACAGCGATGATTTCTATCGACTCAATTGGATAGCCAGCTGCTTCTAAAATTTTCATCATGGGAGACACTTCTCGTTGACTGTCTTCGCACCAGGTTCCCATCAACAGTGTGATGGTTACCCCTTGTACTAATGGTTTTATTTCGGATACTGCTGAAGTATTCACTTTATAAAAATCATACTCCGTGGCATACCAAGGGGAGAAAAATTTCAATTGAGGTAGACTAATTGTGCCTAAAAGAATTTCCTCTCCTTCGATTGTTGTGCTTTTGAGGTTGTCGGCAATCGTTACAATTGATTCCTTCTTAGGGCTTGTTTTTTTAGTTTCCCCGCAGTTGTACAATAAGATAGAAGCTAATAAAATTATAAGAGTTCTCATATTAAAAGCGATTTTTGAGTCATGGCTTCGGGTTGATCTACTCCCATGATATCGAGTATTGTAGGGGCTAAATCGCCTAAAACTCCTGAAGCTATTTTCTTTTTGTGGTTGTCAACCAAAATAATGGGGACGGGATTGGTTGTGTGCGCTGTATTGGGACTTCCATCGGGGTTGATCATTGTTTCGCAATTTCCATGATCAGCAATAACGAGTATTGCATAGTCTTGGGTCAGCGCAGCTTCAATAACCGATTGAGCGCAGCTATCTACAGTTTCACAAGCTTTAATTGCGGCAGCTAAATCACCGGTATGACCAACCATGTCTGGGTTTGCAAAGTTGAGGCAAATGAAGTCAGCGGTTTCTTTTTGTATTTCTGGAACTATCGCATCACGAATTTCAAAAGCGCTCATTTCAGGCTGTAAATCGTAAGTAGCTACTTTTGGTGAAGGACATAAAATGCGTTCTTCTCCTGGGAAAGGCTCTTCACGTCCCCCATTAAAAAAGAAAGTTACGTGAGGATATTTTTCTGTTTCAGCAATTCGAATTTGAATCTTCCCTGCTCCAGAAAGTGTTTCTCCGAGTGTGTCTTTTAAATTGTCTTTATCAAAAATAACCTGTACGTTATGGAATGAACTGTCGTAATTAGTTAGGGTTACGTAGTGTAAATCTAGGGGAGTCATTCCTTGAGCGTCAAATGCTTTTTGTGATAAGGCTTGTGTCAATTCACGTCCGCGATCTGTTCTGAAATTAAAGAAGAGCACAACATCATCTTTTTCAACTGGAGCAAGTGCATCCCCCTTTGTATTCTTTGCAACGAGGGGTGCAATAAATTCATCCGTGATGTCCTTGTCGTAAGAAGCTTGAATCGCAGTTGCAAAATCATCTACAGCGGTTCCTGTTCCTCGAACTATTAAATCATATGCTTTTTGGATACGTTCCCAGCGCTGATCTCGATCCATTGCATAGTAGCGCCCAATAACAGAAGCTATTTTTCCAGTCGTCGACGCCATGGTCTCTTCGATGTCTTGTATGAATTTCTTCCCCGACTTTGGGTCCACATCACGTCCATCTGTAAAAGCGTGTAAATAGACTTCGTCCATTTGTTCCTCCGCCAAAACACCAAGTAAGGCTTTGATGTGGTTTATATGTGAATGAACTCCACCGTCAGATACCAACCCCATCAAGTGAATTTTTTTGTTATTCGCTTTGGCATATGCAATAGCATTTACTAAAACCGCTTCATCTTTCAAAGTGTTCTGTTGAACAGCCAAATTTATTTTAGCTAAATCTTGATATACAATTCGCCCGGCTCCTAAGTTGATGTGACCAACCTCACTATTCCCCATTTGTCCTTCAGGGAGACCAACGTGTAAGCCATCAGTTCTGAGGTTGTTGTGGGAGTAGCTGGTATACAAACTATCAATAAAAGGAGTTTTTGCTTGATCAACAGCAGAGACTGAAGGATCGGGAGATTTCCCCCACCCATCCAGGATCATTAAAATGGCTTTTTGAGACATGAATTGTTTTTTTACAAAGATAGCAAATATGACCATGAAATTGTTGCATTAAGAATTCTAACCTATCTTTAAACTTTCTAAAACGTTTTATTTGAATAAAGGAATTGTTTATCGTTCAACAGGGAGTTGGTATCTTGTAAAAGATACACATGGAGTTTTTTATTCTTGTCGTATTAAGGGAAAATTTCGGATTCAAGGAATCAAGAGTACCAATCCAATTGCAGTTGGCGATCGAGTTGAATTTGATGTTATAGAAGAAGAGTCCGAGCTAATGGGAATCATTACTGCCATCGATACTAGAGACAACTATATTGTTCGTCGTTCGGTTAATTTATCAAAGCAGACCCACATCATTGCTTCCAATATTGATCAAGCATTCTTATTAATCACCCTCAATAACCCTCCAACATTTTTTGCATTTATCGATCGGTTTTTGATCACAGCAGAAGCTTATCACATTCCAGCGGTTTTATTATTCAATAAAATGGATACCTATGGGGAAGAAGAAAAAGCAGAAATTCAATGGATGCAAAGTATTTATGAATCCATTGGGTATACATGCTACCAGATTTCAAGTTTTAGCGAAAAAGATGTTGCATTAATGGAGAGCCTCATGCAAAATAAATCTTCCATGTTTACCGGGCATAGTGGGGTTGGAAAATCTACCTTACTCAATGCGATTTCTCCGGATCTGAATTTAAAAACTAAAGTCATTTCTGAACAACACCAACAAGGGCAGCACACGACAACCTATGCTGAAATGTTTGATTTAAAAGATAACGCCAGAATTATTGATACCCCAGGTATCAAAGGTTTTGGAGTAGTGGACATAGAACCAGAGGAATTAGGGAATTACTTCCCAGAATTTCTAAAAGTAAAACACGAGTGTAAATTCAATAACTGCTTGCATTTAGATGAACCCAAATGTGCAGTAAAGGACGGTGTCGACGACGAATCCATTCCCGCTTCTCGCTATAAAAGTTATGTTCAACTTCTCGATGAAGATACCCCCTACAGAAACTAAAGTTCACTTGATACATTAAATATGCGTGTAGTAATTCAACGGGTAAAAAAAGCACAGGTAGATATAGAGGGTAAAACCGTTGGGTCTATTGATCAGGGTTTAGTTGTTTTGTTGGGGATCGAAATGGCTGATTCACTTGAAGATGTTGTTTGGATTGTAAAAAAAGTCACCCAACTGCGTATTTTTTCTGATGCGGAGGGGATAATGAATCGATCGTTGCTCGATGTTGCTGGTGGCTTGTTGTTGATTAGTCAGTTTACGTTGATGGCAGCAACTAAAAAAGGAAACCGGCCCTCCTACATTCGCGCAGCAAAACACGATCATGCCATTCCAATGTACGAGGCTTTTATTATTGAAACTGAAAAGGTGATGGGCAAATCCATTGCAACAGGAGTTTTTGGTGCCGACATGCAAGTTTCACTTTGTAACGACGGTCCTGTTACCCTTCAGTTGGATTCTAAGAATAAAGAGTAGTTAATAGACATTGACTTCAATTTCCAAAGCAATATCAAAACGTTCAAGTACTTTTGCTTGAATCTCTTGCGCCAAACTAAGGATTTCAATCCCATTGGCATTCCCAAGATTTACCAGGACGAGTGCCTGGTGTTCATGAACTCCAGCGCCTCCCCTTTTGATGCCTTTGTACCCTAAGTAATCGATGATCCATCCGGCTGGGATTTTAACTTCCGAGTTGGTTATACGATAGTGGGGCATTTCGGGATACTCAACTAAAAGCTTTTGAAAGTGTTTTTCTGTAATTACTGGATTCTTGAAAAAACTACCGCTGTTGCCTATTTTTTTTGGGTCAGGAAGTTTTCGTTCCCGAATCGCAATGACTGCTTCAGCAATATTTTTTGGAGTAGGAAGGTTATTTCCAAGCTCTTCTTGAAGGGTTCCATAAGCTGTTTTTAGGATGTGATTTTTTTTTGTCAAACGAAATTGCACAGCAGTGATGACATGCTTCCCCTTTAAATCTGTTTTAAAAATCGAACTCCGGTATCCAAAAGCTGCTTCTTTAAGATTGAATTGTTGAGGAGTTGCAGTTTTGGTATCTAAGGTTGTGCAGCTTACAAAACTATCTTTTAGTTCAACACCATAAGCTCCAATGTTCTGTATAGGTGCAGTGCCAATATTCCCTGGAATCAGGGCTAAATTCTCTAATCCACCATAGCCTTGGTCCAAGGTCCAAATTACAAAGTCATGCCAATTTTCGCCTGCTGAAGCTTCAATGATGACATGATCAGCATCTTCTTTAATAAGGCGAATTCCCTTTAAATCGATATGTATACACAGCCCACTAAGGTTTTTTGTAAAAAGTAAATTACTTCCACCACCTAAGATAAACCTTTCGTTAAAATCCTTATTTAAAAGAGCAGCACCAAGTTCTTCTGTTGTATTTACGCTGATAAAATATTCACAAAAGCACTCCACCCCAAATGTGTTGTATGCTTTCAATGATTTGTATTGTTCGATCGTTTTCAAGTTTTATTTTAAGTAACTACAAGATAGAGAACTCAGATCAATTGGAATAGACATCCAACGCTTTTTCTAAGATGTCAGCAGCGCGTAATAAATCCTTTTCATTGAGCACAAAACCGATCCGAATTTGGTTTTTACCATAACCAGGTGTAGAATAAAAACCTGCAGCAGGAGCAAACATTACCGTTTCGTTTTCATCACTAAAATCGGTTAATAACCATTTAGAGAAAACCTCGGCATCATCAACGGGTAATTCTACAATACAATAAAATGCTCCTCGGGGAATAGATACTTTTACGCCGTCAATTTGTTCAAGAGCATGCACAAGAATGTTTTTTCGTGCAGTGTATTCTTTTTTAACGGCTAATAAATAACGTGGGTCCGAGTTAATTGCAGCTTCACTAGCTATGAGTGATAAGGTTGCAGGAGACAAACGTACGTGAGCAAATTTAAGTGCTGTAGCAATTAAGGCTTTGTTTTTAGAAACAATACATCCTATGCGAGCACCACAAAGGCTATACCGTTTAGAAACGGAATCGATCATTATGGCATGCTCTTTTAGTTTTTCTGACTGTAAGACCGAATAAAATTCGGTAACATCATCGTGAATAAATTCTCGGTAAACTTCATCAACAATTAAAAATATATTGTGTTTGAGGGCGAGATCGCCAAGAGCTTCAATTTCTTCTTGAGTATATAAATACCCTGTTGGGTTGCAGGGATTGCAAATCAGAATGGCCTTAGTTTTTGCATTAATCTTTGCTTCAATTGAAGGAATAGATGGTAAACGAAATTGCTCTTCAAATAAGGAGTGCACTGGAACTACATTGATGTTTGAAGCTGCTGCAAAACCATTGTAGTTTGCGTAAAAAGGTTCCGGAATTATAATTTCATCAGCGACATCACAAATACAACTTAGCGTAAAAGAAATTGCTTCGCTAGCACCAGCTGTAACGATTATATCTTGGGGACTGACGTCAATCTTGTTTTTTGAGTAATAGGAACATAAAGATCCTCTAAAGTCTGGCGTCCCTTCTGAAGGACCGTATGCGAGTAAATCTAGTTTGCTCTGCCGAATCGCTTCAATTGCCTCTTTCGGAGATGCTATGTCGGGTTGACCGATGTTCAGGTGAAAGACCTTTGTGCCGCGTGCCTTTGCCTGTTCTGCAAATTGAACTAGTTTTCTTATAGGTGATTCTGGGAGGTCTCTTCCTTTTTGTGATAAACTTGGTAATATTGACTGCATATACAAATATCGAAAAAAAAAATAGGGTTCTTATTGTTTGGAATGCTTTTTGTTAACTTTAGATTCAATTCGGTCACTCTAATTTGTTTCCTTCTAAAAGGAAGGAATTAATGAAGGGATGGATGTCAAATTGCAACCCCATGAGGCAAACCCTAATTCTTATTGTTCAGTTGTTTTTCCTTTTCAGTAGTCATCCAACAAAAGCACAGTCTAGTTTTTCGTTTTCTAATGGAATTGACAAGCGTGTTTTTTCTTTCGAATTGGTCAACAATTTGATTATTGTTCCCGTAAAAATAAATGGAGTTACTTTTAGTTTTATTCTTGATTCTGGTGTGAATAGAACCATTCTGTTCAACAATGATTTAATCTCCAAACTTCAACTTAAAAATAAAACAAGCATCAGCTTGCGTGGTTTTTCAAATTCAGAATCAATAAAGGCCTATAAAGTAGAAGCCAGCCTTTTTGAAGTTGACCGTCTGAAAAGCTTCAACCACGAAATTTTATTATTGGAAGAAGGAAATTTAAGCTTTAGTCAACGTATGGGAACCCAGATTGATGGAATTTTGGGTGCTACACTTTTTAAGGATTTTAAGATTACAGTGAATTATAATACAGAGCGCTTACGTATTGAACGATCTCAAGAAAAAACAACATCTTGCAGAAAGTGCAGTATTCTTCCCATTCGTTTTAGAAACAGTAAACCCTTGGTTCGCGCTACAATCACTCAAGAAAAAGGGAAGCTAGTTGAAGGCGACTTTTTAATCGACAGCGGCTCAAGCGATGCGCTATGGCTTTTTGATCAGCATGATGAAATAGAAAAACCCACTTCCTTTTTTCCAGATTTTTTAGGAATTGGTATCAACGGAGATGTGTTTGGTGATCGAAGTAAAATCAATGCATTTCGGTTGGGTTCTTTTACACTGAATCAAGTGAAAGCTGCTTTTCCTGACAGTTTAGGCTCCTACAAAGTATTGGTTGATTCGAAGAGAATTGGGAGTATTGGTGGAGAACTTTTGAAGCGCTTTAAAGTAACCTTTGATTATCCAAACAAGCAAGTTGTTTTAAAGAAAACTTCCAAGACATTCGATCGGTTTTACTATAATTTGAGTGGAATTGAATTGCAATATAAAGGGGAAAGTTTGGTTAAAGAAAAAGTATCAAGTTTTCGGTCAAGAGATGTTCCTGAAAATGAGCGTCACAACAGCGGGATTAAAATTTATTTATCACAATTATATCGGCTGCGATTTAGACCCATAATTGAAATTGCAAACCTCCGAGTAAATTCTCCAGCAGCTTTAGCTGGACTGAAAGAAGGGGATGTTATCACTTCGGTCAATGGGAAAAAAGTTGGTGATATTGATTTACAAGAAATCATGCATCGGTTTCAAAAAAAACCAGGTGCAAAGATAAAATTAGGAATCCTGCGAGGAGGTGTAGGGCTCAACTATAAATTTGTCCTTAAGGCACTTTTATGAAGAAGGCTGAACAGTTCCTTTTATCTTAAGCGAAATGATAGGTGTTTCTGACGCGTTAGAATTCACGGTAATGGTTTTACGAATTGGTCCCACTCGATTGGTGTCGTATTTAACTTGAATTTCGCCGCTTTCACCAGGATTTATCGGT
>CBFHHG010000040.1:0-1597 GCA_965655585.1 Candidatus Arcticimaribacter sp.
GCATTGCCGAGTAGCTACGTCGGGAAAGGATAAGCACTGAAAGCATATAAGTGCGAAACCAACCACAAGATGAGATTTCTTTTAAGGGTCGTAGGAGACGACTACGTTGATAGGTCATAGGTGTAAAGGCAGTAATGTCATAGCCGAGTGATACTAATTACCCATAGGCCTATCGTGCACTTCTTCTTTTTATGTTTTACAAACTAACAATTTACAAGGCTCTATTTATCTTTTTTCAATATGTTAACTTATTATGTAGTGTCCCTCGACAAGTTCGAGATAACACGGACAAGTCCACATCGGACAACTACGAAAATTAAGGTGGCTATAGCGATGGGGCTCACCTCTTCCCTTTCCGAACAGAGAAGTTAAGCCCATCTGCGCAGATGGTACTGCCTATTGGTGGGAGAGTATGTCGTTGCCTTCTTCAAAGACCCGTAACTTATGTTATGGGTCTTTTTTTTGCACTAAACTCAAGTAAATACAGAAATAGGAAGCTCCATCAAGTTGTATATTATCCCCTTATGCTTTTGATGTCGCGCCAGGTAATGAGTTGAATGTTGTTTTTCTGAAGTCTTTCTTTATTCTCCTTACTTGTAAATGATTCCAAGTCTATTTGCCTCCACTCGGACCCATAATTCGGATGGTTAACGGTGATGCCTTTCATTTCATCATCGTCATATGCCGGATGTATTAAGATCATATTGATACCAGCATCTAGTTCGTCTAGCACATTGCTGTAATATTCTTGAAGTATCCCATTTTCAAAATGCTTAAACACCCCGTAATGGACTTTATCAATGACCAATTCATCCTCTTTGATGTTTATAAGAGGATCCAATCCAGACATTTTCATTATTTCTTTATTGATTAAAACGGGTAGTTCATACGCTTCCCCTAACCCCCGATAGACATCCATCACTTCGGTACTTATTCCTACACTATACATATGAGAATCTAAATGGGTCGGCTTTAATCCAAAGGCGTATGCCTTTTCAATCTGAGCCTTAAGCTCTTTCTTGATATCCTCTACCGTTGCATTTTCTTTCAATTCTTCTCTACTTTTGAAAAAGTATCCCGCTTCATTTACTAAACTTGGTACTTCCGCAATTGGTAAAACTGGACCAAATTTATAGTTTTCCCATTCACAGGTTAGTGTCAGGTGGATTCCATTATCATACTGTGGATTGTTTTTTGCAAAAATCGCTATTTCATAAAACCAAGGGCAGGGTACCATCATACTGTATGAATTTACTATCCCATGGGTAAGGGACTCTATGGTTGCTCTATTCTCAGAATGAGATAAACCAGCATCATCGGCATGGATCATTAAAAGTTTGGTTGTTTTGTCGAAACCGAGCTTTTGAGATAAATTCATTTTAGGCTGTTTTTATATTAGCTTTTCTAAAGATCATGAAAATATACCAATATAAGCCTGTTGTGCAAATCTTTTGATAGGTCAAATGGGGCGCCCTAACCCATTATAGTTTACTTTCTAACTACTGTAGAATAATTTCCTAATCCCTATGAAGATAAAAATCATAAGGGTGTAGACGAAAAAGAAGGGTAAGATGAAATCTTTTAAGCCCAATACAAG
>CBFHHG010000040.1:1695-17507 GCA_965655585.1 Candidatus Arcticimaribacter sp.
TAATCCCTATGAAGATAAAAATCATAAGGGTGTAGACGAAAAAGAAGGGTAAGATGAAATCTTTTAAGCCCAATACAAGTAAAACAGCGATAAGAAGTAATTGGAATCCCAAACCAAAGGTAGAAATGCTAGTCATAAACCACTTTGGCAATGTTGTGCCTCTATGTGCGTTGCTATCCAGCGTATATATGATTTTATCAAAAGCACCATAAAGCACTTTATACATCCCAAAAAGAATATTCACATGCCTTTGTTTTTCACCGGGAAGGGCAATCGGGGTTTTATTTTCAAATATCCTACTTGTGGTATCGCCATCAAATTGATTTCTCAAAATCACATAATAGTAATTGTACAAGGTGCCTTGTAGTTGTAGACCTAAGAATGCACCAATGCAAATCCAAATGGGTGTATGGGTAATAAATCCGATAGCAATAAAGAATAGCGCATTTAAAAGAATATCAGCAACCGAATCTAGATATCGTCCCGTATACGATGGCTTTTGTTTTACGCGAGCTAATTCTCCATCTGCAGCATCTAGAATGGATTTTAGAATTAAGAAAAAAGCCGCTAGCCAATAATGTCCAAGTACAATAAAGTAAATAGCAAATACGCCAGCTATTATAAAGCCAATTGTAAGGTGAATAGGAGTGAAGGAAGTATTTTTTAGTGCGTGGGCAATAACTTTTGCAAAGGGTCTCCCATAGTCTGAAAGATCAACAAATTTATGCTCTTCGGGTAGTTTTGACATCTAATATCATAGCATTATTTTTTGTGGAATATACCAAGCTAGATCCCGCGAATATACAATTAATTCATAAGGATTGAATTGGATATGAAATGAAAGTAATTTGGAAATAAACATTTGATTTAATTTGATTAGACCTTTTCGGATTTATATAAATGACCCCAATTTACTTTTGTTTGAGCAAACTAAGTATGGTAAGCCTTTCATCGAAGTTTAAAGTATTTAAAATATCAAATGCTTTTGTTTCACTTTTATTTTTGATTGTTTCAAATGGTTTTTCTTCAAATTTGGAACCATCTTGAGCACTAACTATTGTGCACAAAAAATCATGTAGATTACAAGACAATATTTATGATCATTGTTGCTTGTTTTTCATTAAAGTGGGCTTTTGATTTTAAACAGTCTTATCGGGAGATGATTACTCTTTTTTAACATTCAAATTGCGTTATTAAAATATTGAACAGCCTCTTCAATCGCATCATCAACTGGCGTGAAACTCATGTTCAATTCACCCTTTACTTTGCTGTTGTCATAAAAATTATTGATCCTTAAAACAGCTAAATTTGTACTTGATAGACTGGTTTTTATTTTTAAAAACCGAAGTGCATCACCCACAAAACCCATCGCATAAAGCAGTAAGTTTGGAATAGGAATCAAGTATGTGCGTTGTTTGTTTTGCTCAATTATTTTTTTGAAGAGGATTTTATAGGATAGATTTTCGTTTGCTACAATCAATTTTAGACCGCTTTTTTTTAGGCCAAAAGCTTTAATGATTCCATGAACTACATCGTTTACAGCGACAACATTTTTTCCTCCTGAAGGATAAAACGCAATTTTCTTATTGAGTACCGCAAGAATTAATTGTCCAGAACTGGGTTTGGTGTCATTGGCACCTATCATAAAAGTAGGACTCAGGGTTACGATATTGATAGATGAACTAGCGGCATCGATATGTTTTTGTGCTTCGGCTTTACTCTGCGCATAGAGCGATTGTGTATGCGGATATTGCATGGGTTTGGATTCGTTTCCCAACGAATCGTCAGATCCATAGCCATAGGTGTTGGCGGAGCCGATATAGATCAGCTGCTCAATCGCATTGCTTGTACAGACCTCAATGATGTTTTTTGTCCCTTGGACGTTGGCTTCTTCATAGTCTTTTAAATCCAATAGATTTTGATTTGTATTGGCAGCTATATGAACAAGAATTGCACAACCTTTACTGACTTGCTTTAAATGTTTCGGATTTGAAAGATCTCCCTGTATTAATGCTAAGTTTTTGTGGGAAAAGCGAATAAAACTTTGTTGGTTTCTAACTAGGGCTTTAACGCTATATCCTTCCTCAAGAAGTTTTAGCGTTAGGTTGGTGCCCAACAAGCCATTTGCTCCCGTAATAAAAACTGTTTTCATTTAGAGTTTGATCTTAATTCTCGCTTCATAATTTTACCCAATAAATACATGCGAATATTTAAAGGAATGATGTGCATTAGGATATAATTGAGTTGGTTTGGACCATTCAAAAGTATTAATTTCTTTCCATTGAATAAACCCTTGAGGCTTATTTCGGCAACCTTCTTAGGTGGTAGTAAACTCATCTGTGCTGCTTTACTTTGTTTATTGATTCGTTCCGATACTTCGGTATTGGTATTCATTGGTCCGGGAGTAACCACACTAAAACTAAGGGTACTGTTTTTATATTCTTCTTGTAAACCTCGTGTAAATGAAAGTAGGAAGTTCTTTGATGCTGGATAAATAGTTTTATAGGGCATGGGACTAAAAGCTGCCATACTAGAAACGTTTAGTACATATGCATGAGTCTGCTTTTGAAGATTGGGTAGGAGTAATTTTGTGAGTAAGGTTGGAGCCTTAATATTCAATTGCATCAGGGTATTTAGATAATCGGTATTTACTTCGTCAAAACGATGTGTTCCACCCATACCTGCATTATTAATTAAAACCGAAACCTCATATTGCTCATTAATTTCTTGGCAAACTTTAATGATCTGTTTAGTTTGTGTCAAGTCTATATCAAAGAAAACCGATTGCGTCTCGAATTCATTTGCAATCTCATTGCAAAGAGTTTCTAGACCGGTTTGGGGTAAATCGAGTAGGAGGGTGTTGTATCCGTATTTTGCAAGTTCAATTGCATAGGCTTTTCCTAAACCATTGGCAGCACCAGTTACTAAAGCTGTTTTCATTTAATCGATAAGATTTAGGGGATTCATATCATCATTGCGATAGGTTAGTCGCAATGTTTTTCAGTTTTCAAATTATAAGGAAAAAAGGTACTGAAACTTTAAGTAAATCTGTGAATTATCGATAGAAAAACGCTGTTGATTTTCAATTCGTGAATATCCATTGGTTCCCCCTATATAAAAAATTGTAAATGGATTGGGATTCCATTTGAATAAGGGTTGATAAAAAAAGGCTTCATCAAAGTCGTTGTACTCCCCAATGATTCTAAAGGAAAGGGTTTTGTTGAACTGATAATTGACATTCAAACGTCCGATATAGCCATCGTAATAGAAACTCCCATCTTCTTTATTTTTCAGATGAGTATAGCGAAAGGATGGGCTAATCCGTAATTGGGAAGTAAGCTGAAAACTGTTGAATGTTCCAATGAAAAAATTATTACCAACTGCTGGATCGTCATCATAGAATATCGATTCTCCGATGGAGGTAAAGGCGCTCAACTGAATTTTTTCTGAAGGATTGAATCGTACAAATAATTCAAAATTGTCCATTCCTTCTGCATTAAAACCTTCAAATTCTTCGTTGAGTACGTGGGAGTAACCAGCAAATGATTCTACGTTACCACTAAATTGAACATAAGCTCCAGCATCCACACTGCTGTATTTTTTTAAACCTTGGTAATTGAAACGAAATTCAGTTTCTAAACTAAAATTCATCTGTTTTAATAAGTCCTCTTCTTTAAAGAAATATTGATACCCTTGTTCTAGTTCAATGGATTCTAAATTGTTTTGAGTTACAAAACCCAAAGGAGTTTGATAAAGAGGAGAAATTTTATTGTATTCTAGTTCTGTATTCCAATTTTTAGTATTGCGCTCTACCGATAAATAGAGTCCATCACCTCGTAAGCTTTCACCATCCAAGGCAACTGTTTTTCCACTGATGATATCGTTATTTTCATTGGCATCATCGATCCAATCGGCATTGGGCTCTTGAGTAAAACTCTTGTTAATTTCTAATTCTGCGGTTATGTTTTCGCCTAAACGCCATAAGCCACTCAACCCAAAAATATGACCTGATCCTTTTTCTTTAAAAAAGCGATTGGTGCTTATAAAACTAATGTTAGCTCCCTGTTTGTAGGTACGTTGGTATTTGAATATACTTGAATAAGCTGCAGTTCCCTCTCCGAAGTAGGAGCCATTTTCTCCTCCAATAAGGTAGGGAGAAGCTTCATCATAAGCAGCCAACCAATAGACACGGTCGTTCTCTCCTTGACTGATTAATTTGGTGGAAAGTACGGGTTGATTGATGGATCGTGTATACACGGTTCCTAAGTTGGAACTGATGATATCATTCCCCTCGTTAAAGTAAGCACGTCGTTCTGGAAAGGCAATTGCAAAGGTGTTGTTGGCAACAATACGAGAAACATCTGCTTCCACTTGAGAAAAATCTGGATTGATTGCATACTCCAAAGAAGTAACATTATTTAGATCAACGAGCCCACTCAAACCTATGGTTTTATTGAATTTTCCAAATTTCAATACATTGTCTTCTCGTTCTCCAGATAGACCGCCAAAAACATAAGGCAAGAATTCTACTCTGTTTTTTGCTTTGATATTATTGAGGGTTAAGCTAACGGGAGTTTGACATGCCAAACATGGGTTGTTCAAGTCGATTGGAAAATTGATATTTTGACTTCTACTATCGGCTGTGTAGGTCGAACGGTAGAGTAAAATATTCCATTTCATGGTCGGTTTGTTTTTAAACTGCAAGACACTGAATGGGATTTTTAATTCGACATGGTAAGCATCTTGATGCTTAGAAGCTTTGGATTCGTAAGATACATTGTAGGAGGTATCATCATTACCACTGGGTAGGAATTTTAAATCGAGCTGATTGCCCTCTGCATTTGCTCCGAGGCTAACCATATAGCGGCCGTCACCATAGGTATCAATACCAATCATAACAAAATCATCTTGGTATCCTTCATCTCGGTTACGAATCGATGAACGTAAGGTACTCATATCGGCATAGGCAATGAAACCTACATAGAGATCAGAAACATCATAGGTAATATAGACTTCAGTTGCTACAGGAGAAGGGGTGTTGTTTCCTGGGCTGATTTCATACTCGATGGTATGTTTTTCTGCTGAGCTCCACTCATCAGGATCGACTACTCCATCAAAAGTTGGAAGTGTATTTTGAGCAAAAGCAAGAAAAGGTAATAATAAGAAAAGGAGGCGGCTTCTCATGATAAATTATTTATTTATAAGACGCCCGTAGAAATAAAATGTTACACTACTTTTAGTTAATAATTTCAAAGAAGATGTTAAAGTTTATAGACCCTACGGAACGATGGAATGTTTTTACCCATGCTTTGGGTGTAATCCTGGGTATTGGGGTTTCCGTATATTTTTTTACTCACTACTCGGCCGAACAACCAAGGGTGTTAATCGCTTTAGGGATCTACTGTTTTTCGTTGGTTTTTTTATTTTTTGCATCTACCATGTACCATGCATCTTCTGGAGCTGTAAAATTGACTTGGCGGAAGGTCGATCACATCGCTATTTTATTCTTAATCGCTGGATCCTACACTCCCGTTACACTAACCTTACTATATGAGACTTCGGGCGTTTGGATTTTAACAGGTGTTTGGAGTATTGCTGCTGTTGGTTTTATTTTTAAAATTTTCTATACCGGTCGATTTGAAATCCTGTCCTTAATAATGTATCTCGGAATGGGTTGGTTCATTCTTTTGGACGCCCAAGCGGTCTGGGAATTGTTTTCCACAAATGCATTTATCTATTTAATTTTAGGAGGTTCTTGTTATACCATTGGGGTTTTCTTTTATCGTTGGAAAGCTTATGAAGAAGCTCACGCTATTTGGCATGTATGGGTGCTAGCAGGTGCACTTTCCCATGCATTTATGATTAATGAAATATTAATAATCAATTGAAATACCTTAAGAAAACAATCAGTTGGATACTGGGTATCCTGTTTGTTTTGGTATTTCTGACTATGGGTCTAACCCATTGGATGGAGCAAGAAACTGTTCTTTCGGAGCTTACAGATCATTTTGCTCCATCAGGTTTTCAGCCTGAAGAACACCAAACCGTTTTTGATGAAGGTGCACTTTATTATATTACTTATGGCGATAGGACAAAAACACCCTTATTTTTAATTCATGGCTCCCCGGGCAATTGGACGGCTTGGAAAGAATTGATGGTTCGCCCTGAAATTTACACCAACTATTTTATAATTGCGATGGACCGTATTCCTTATCATAAAACTTCGATCAAAGGATCTTATGCATTAGCAGAGCAGAGTGATTACTTAAAACCCATAGTGAATCAGTATTGTTCTCCGTGTGTGGTTGCTGGGCATTCATATGGTGGTGCATTGGCACTTCAGTTAGGGGCTGATTATCCAAATCAGGTTGCAGCCGTTCTTAGTATTGCCGGAACCGTGGCTGCTCCTTATCAAAGACCTAAATGGTATAATCGGATTTTGAACACTCCACTTCAAAACCTAGTTGCTCCTTCCTTTCGAGCTAGTAATAATGAGATGCTTCGCCTTTCAGATGATTTATATGTATTAGAAAAACAACTCATAAAAACTAAAGTTCCATTGTTTTTTATTCAAGGTGGAGCAGATGCTTTGGTCGCTCCCGAATCGGTAGCCTATTTACAGTCGAAAATTTCTCATGCTGAAAGTGTCCTGTATTACGACGCATTATGGGATCATTTTATTATTTGGTCAGAGCTTACTATTGTTTTAGAAGCTTTGGAGACAATTCGATTAGAACTTTAGTTTGTAAAGTAAACATCACCTTTTCCTGTTATGCGTTTGTGTATTGTTGGCATTCCCTTGCAATAAACATTTGCGTTTCCAACAATATCAACAGTCAATCGACTTAGTGCTGTTACTTCACACCTTCCTCTGCCTTCTATATTAATTGTAACATTTTGTGCCACAATGGGGTATCCGTTTAAAGAACCGCCACCTTTGATATTCACTTTTAAATGTTCTACTTTGACTACTTTTTTCTGACTTATGACATGAGCTCCTTCTTGTAAGCTAATATCTAATTCCTTTAACTCTTCAAGTTCATTCAATTCAACTGTACTATTGCTATTCAGTTGGATTTTTAACTTTTGTTGGTTTTTAAAATCGCTAAGTACAGCATGGCTTTTCTCAGCTAAGTTAAATTCTGTTAATTGAGGTGTTGTGATTATGATTTCCAAAGGAATGGTAGGAGTACAATAGGGTGATCGCAATTCAATAATTAATTTTTTATTTTCTACAGTTGTATAGAGGCTGTCTACTAAGGCGCTGTCTCCTTTTAATGCAATTGAGGATTCTTTTCCTTGCTTAATGATCACATTACCTTCAACATATAAGCCGAGTCGATCGAAATAATCAAGTTGACTTTTTTGATCAGTAGGCGCGTTGCGGTCTATAATACAACTGAAATCTTCTTCACTTTCACATGAAAAAAATAAAATTAGTGTAAATAATCCGCTTAAAAAATAGGTGTACTGTTTACCGAATAAATTTGGAGTAGACATAATATATATAGTTAAATTAAAATTTGGAAAGACTATTGCAGTATTGCTTATTTGAAAAAAACCCTGCTCAGGGGGCTTTGCAGGGTTCTTAAAACAAATAAATAACTTAGGTTAAGTTCAAATATGTACTTTAGTATTTTATATTTCCTTGTTTATTACTGTAAAGATGCCTCAAAGTGGAGTCAACCCCAATGTAGCTTGTAGTAAGTGGTATGAACAAATTTATAGATGGTATGCTTGGTGTAATATTCGGTAAAAAAGAGACTTACAGAATAGCGGCAATTAAAATCCCAGTAAGGATTGCAATGAATTTTCTGATGTTAAACACATGACCCGCAGAACTTTCAAAAAGAATGGTTGTAGAAATGTGAAGTAAAACACCAACCACAACTGCATCAATGGTGGTGGTTATTGCTTCTAAAGCCAGAATATTATCTTTTACAAAACCGCCTAGGGGTGTCATAATTGCAAAAGTAAATAGGGCTATGATCTTTTGATATTTTGGGGTTTGTGTTTCCCAGAGTAGTAAGGTAATTACCATTCCAATTGGAATTTTGTGAACGATGATTCCTATGAGGAGTGCGGGTTGTTGGGTAAGCGGCATTCCTTCCATAAAGGCATGAATACACAGACTGAAGATAAGAATCCAAGGAAGCTTATTGCTTTTCGTATGATGGGTATGGCCGTGTTCTGCTCCTTTTGAAAATAGTTCTAATAAAATTTGAAATACAATTCCAGCCATAATCCATATCCCTGGATTGTCGTTGGGATTTTCGAAAATATGCGGCAGCATATCGATCACGATAATGGACAGTAGAAATGAGCCACTAAATGCTAGGATGAGCTTCATTCCCAATGGAGTCTTGGGTCGAAAGTATAGGGCAATCCCAGCACCAAAAAATACAGCGATAAAGGGAAGTATTAAATTGAGTTGCATACTGGATTTATGAAGGTTAGGTTTCTCTTCGTTTATTGGGCAAAATTAAACTATTTTTGAGAGCAATAAAAAAGGGAATGGAAAGTAATTTTAAAATGTTGGCCAAAACATTCTACGGAATGGAAGGATTGTTAGCTCAAGAGCTGAAGAATTTGGGAGCTCAAGATGTAGAAGAGGGCAATCGTGTGGTTCACTTTGCTGGTGACAAGGGTTTTATGTATAAAGCCAATATGAGTTTACGTACGGCATTAAAAATTTTAAAACCCATTCACACTGCTCGAATAACAAACGAACATGAGCTGTATAATATGGTTTATGACTTTCCATGGCAAGATTATCTTAGTCCTGAAAATTCTTTAGCAATTGACAGTGTTGTTTTTGGAGAAAAATTCACCCATTCGCTTTATGTTTCTCAAAAAGTTAAAGATGCTATTGTTGATCGTTTTCGAGCGGATACTGGCGAACGTCCGGATGTGAATCTGGATCATCCTGATCTTCGAATCAACATTCATATTGACAAAGATATATGTACTATTTCTTTGGATAGTTCCGGAAGTTCCCTTCATCATAGAGGCTATAGAACCGCAACCAATATTGCTCCTCTAAACGAAGTGTTAGCAGCCGGGATCATCATGTTATCGGGTTGGGACCAAACAGTCGATTTTCTTGACCCCATGTGTGGTAGTGGTACAATATTGATAGAAGCTGCTATGTTGGCTTGCAATATTCCAGCAAACATCAACCGTAAGGAATTTGCTTTTGAAAAGTGGAACGACTGGGATGAAGAACTATTCTTTAAAATCGAAGAAGCTCAGATCGGAAAAATCAGAGGTTTAGCAGGCACTATATCGGGTTTTGACAAAGCACCATCTGCAATAGAGAAAGCACGTGAAAATATACGCAACGCCAATTTAGAGGAGTTTATTAGAATCGAAAAAAATAATTTCCTTTATGCTGAAAAGGAAACCGATCGCCCTTTGCATATTGTAAGCAACCCACCCTATGGAGAACGTTTAGAAGGCGATATGAATCAGTTTTATGCTGAAATTGGCGACACATTGAAACAGAAATATCCTAATACGCAAGCCTGGCTAATCAGTGCCAACATGGAAGCTCTAAAGCATCTTGGACTGCGTCCCACAAGAAAAATAAAACTTTTTAATGGGAAGTTGGAAACGAGGTTATCACTTTACTCAATTTATAAAGGAACCAAAAAGCTGCATAAACTTAATCAAGAGAAATCATGAATGTAAAAACAAAAGCCTGGGTATTGAATCTCATTTGTTTTGGGTTTTTATTTGTAGTAATCAAAACAATAATGGGTACATTAATTCCGATGTCTTATATCCCATTGATTGCTTTTTCCGCCTTGTTAGCAAGTGTTTTTTCGCCTAAGTTTTTGGTGGAAAAAGGAAAACTGTATATTAAAATCCCACTGGTTAAGGAACCTCGGGAGCTTTAGCTTTTCTGAAACGAAAAGGGAGGGAGTAGGTAAGGGTATAGTTAAAGCTTGCGCCAAATTTATTTTGATCGGTTACCGTATTGAATCCCGGAACGTACAGATTTCCGAAATTCACTGGTTGATCGTCTGTTAGTATTCGGTGTACCCGCAAGCTGAGGCCTAAATAAAATTTGGAGGTTATTTCCACCTTAGTCCCAAAAATAACTTCCATCCACCCCGTGCTCAATGTTTCTCTTTCCCCATTAGCAAATCCCTTATCGGTAGTTGGCGTGTCCCAATAGTGATGTGTTATATAAACCAAATAGTTGTTTAGCGTGTGTTTATGAATACTTCTTGCTAATCGTAGACCGATGAAAATATCATTGTTCAGTCCAACCCAATTGGTAAACATATTATAGTCTATTCCTACTTTAATATAGCTCCCTGAAGTAGTAAAATTTAACTGTTCGGACTGAATGGTTCTTTTTTCGCTTCCAATCTCAGAAGCTACATAAAGGCGTTCTCCAACCTTAAGATCTCCAACAAATTCAAGGCCTTGAAATTCTTTATCGAATTGCGTGCGTATGGGTTTATAAAGATCGATACCGGCCCTTAAAGCAAAGGTTTTAGGTTCTTTTTTTTCTTGTATAGGTTTTATTTCTTCTTTTTCTTGAGCACTGGTTTCCCAACTCAAAAACAAGCTGCTAATGATAAATAGCCAGGTGAGTTTGTTGTTCATTGGAAACGGTGTCAATTAATATTTCAAAGGATTCTATCCAAATAGGTGCAGCAGTTGGATAGGATATAAGGTTGTTGTCTAGTATGAAATTCGCACGATAACCACAGGAGCGATTAAGGTACTCATCATAACGTTTGTAGTTGAATTGCAAAGTATCCCCGACCGTAGTACTCGCTGTACTTGTTTTGAGTAAAAAGGCATATTGTGTAAAAGCTGCTTGGGTTTTTAAAGGAAGTACTAGAGAGTCGGTTGTTAGGGTAACCAATGCTTGTTCTTGTCCTACACCATAAATCGTGAGGGAGTCGGCAGCTTTAAAATTTTGGCGGTTGTCTTTGTCAAATAAACGAACGATAAGCCTCGGAGTGCTTGGCGTTTCGATCAGACAGATGTCATCTTTTTCACAACTACTTATAAGGATGCAGCAGAAGAGGAGGAATACCAAAGGAGCAATTTTGTTTTTCATCATATCTTCAACAAAAGTACAACATTTTCTACATGATGTGTTTGGGGAAACATGTCAACTGCCTGAGAGGCAACCAAACGATACTGATCTTTCATGAGCGATAAATCACGTGCTTGTGTTGCACTGTTGCAACTTACATAAACAATACGCTCGGGACTGAGATCTAGTAGTTGTTGCACAACATCTTTATGCATTCCATCGCGAGGGGGATCGGTAATTACTACCGAAGCTTTGCCGTGACGGTCAATGAATTCTTCTGTAAAAATCGCTTTCATATCACCGGTTTCAAAAAAGACATTATCGATTTTGTTGTGTACAGCATTAGATTTTGCTGCATTTATAGAGTCTGGAACCACATCTACACCAACAACTTTTTGTGCTTTTTGCGCAACAAACTGAGCAATAGTACCCGTTCCTGTATACAGGTCATAGACCAATTCATCCCCTTGTAAATCGGCAAGTTCGCGCACAACTTTATAGAGTTCATATGCCTGAAGCGAATTGGTTTGATAAAATGATTTTGCCGTAATTCTGAATTGTAAAGCTTCCATCACTTCGGTAATATAGTCTTGCCCTTTGTAGCAAATAATCTCTTGATCATACAGCGTATCATTTGCCTTTCCATTGATTACATATTGGAGGGAAGTAATGTCTGGAAATTCCAGTGCAACTGCATCCAGTAGGGGAAAAAGAATAGCATTCTCTTTATGGAAAACTTGTAGAACGATCATCACTTCTTCGGTCGAAGTCGTTCGAATCATTAAACTTCGTAAAAAGCCAGTTTTATTTTTAGGGTCAAAAAATGCTAGCTTGTTTTTATGTGCATAGGAACGAATAAAATTTCGAATAGCATTGGAAGGATCGGCTTGTAAATGACAGGTCGAGACGTCAACTATTTTATCCCACATTCCAGGCTTGTGAAAACCTAAAGCATTGCGGTTAAATTCTGCTCCAGAATCTACCTCTTCTTTGGTGAGCCAACGTTGATTAGAAAAAGAGAATTCCATTTTGTTGCGATACCAATATGGATTTTCGACTGGAAGAATGGGTTTGAGTTCGGGAAGTTCGAGACCCCCAATACGCTTTAAGTTTTCTAACACCTCTTTTTGTTTGAAAAGCAGTTGCGCTTCATAGGTCATATGCTGCCATTTGCAACCCCCACATACACCAAAATGTTCGCATACAGGCTCCGTTCTGTGTTCCGAAAGGCTGTGGAATTTGACAATATTACCTTCGTAAAAACCTTTTCTTTTTTTGTAGGTAGCAATGTCTACAACATCTCCCGGAACACCACTGGTTAAGAAAATAATGGCACCCTCATCGGTCTTGGCAACCGTCTTGCCTTTTGATGCTGTGTCTACGACTTTTACTCCTTCGAATAGTTCATTTTTACTACGTCTTCCCATGCCGTAAAAATAAGGTTTTATAAACTGTTTTGGCAATAGAATTATTCAACAAGATTTAATTTTTTATATTTAGATTAATTGTAAGTTTGTCTTGGATGATTTCTCTCCCAATAGTTTTAAGAAGGAATTTGTATTAAAAACGTTAAAAAAATTTAATATGGAATCTACTATCCAAAAAAACGCACAGTATCATTTAGACTTGGAGGCTCAGTATGGGGCTCATGACTACCACCCACTTCCAGTAGTATTAGCAAAAGGCGAAGGTGTTCATTTATGGGACGTCGAAGGTAAAAAGTACTACGACTTTTTGTCTGCCTATTCTGCCGTAAATCAAGGACATTGTCATCCAAAAATCATCGAAACCATACAGAATCAAGCGGCAACATTGACTTTAACTTCTAGAGCCTTTCACAACAACCGTTTGGGAGAATACCTAAAATTTACAACGGAATACTTCGGCTTTGAAAGCCTTCTTCCTATGAATACTGGAGCAGAAGGTGTTGAAACTGCGATTAAAATCACCCGTAAATGGGGGCATACCGTCAAAGGAATTCCTGAAGGTCAAGCACAGATAGTAGTTTGTGACAATAACTTTCACGGAAGGACAACGACCATAATTTCTTTCTCATCTGATGCTGGATCCAAGGATCATTTTGGACCGCATATGGGAGGGTTTATCCACATACCGTACAACGATACTGAAGCTCTAGAAAAAGTACTTCAAGCGAATCCAAATGTAGCTGGGTTTTTGGTAGAACCCATTCAGGGAGAAGCTGGTGTTTATACACCTGATGAAGATTTCATTGCCAAGGCACGTGCCGTTTGCACACAGTACAATGTGTTGTTGATTGCAGATGAAATTCAAACTGGAATTGGCCGAACGGGGGCTTTATTAGCTGTCTGTGGTAACTGTAGTTGCGAAGCGCAGTGTGAGCGTCAAGAAGCTACTTATATCCGTCCCGATTTATTGATATTAGGAAAGGCTTTGAGCGGAGGGGTATATCCAGTCTCTGCCGTATTAGCCGATCGTGCTATTATGGATGTAATTCAACCGGGACAACACGGAAGTACCTTTGGTGGTAATCCAATGGGGACATCGGTTGCTCAAACTGCGTTGGAGGTAGTACGAGACGAAAAATTAACACAGAATGCACGAACCCTAGGAACTCTTTTTAGAGCCCAAATGAATCTGTATATTGCTGATAGTAAAATTGTGAATTTAGTTCGTGGAAGAGGATTGCTCAATGCAATTCTAATTAACGATACTGAAGACAGTAAAACGGCATGGAATATTTGTTTACGTTTGAGGGATAAAGGCTTACTTGCCAAACCTACACACGGAAATATCATCCGATTTGCCCCACCTCTTGTAATAACGGAAGGACAATTACTCGATTGTGTTCAAATTATTACTTCAACCTTAAAAGAGTTTGAACCACAAGGTTCTTAATGGGAATAAAAAAATAAGGAATGGTTAAGAATGTTTATTTTGACAATGCGGCTACCACCCCTATACGAACAGAAGTAGTAGATGTTATGCACGACGTACTGAAGGATACCTTCGGTAACCCTTCCTCTACCCATGCTTTTGGGCGTTCCGCTAAGACGCAAATAGAAACTGCTCGTAAGAGTATTGCAAAACATTTTAACGCCCATCCACAAGAAATTATTTTTACTTCTGGAGGTACAGAATCCGACAATATGTTGGTGCGTTGTGCCGTTCAAGATTTAGACATTGAAACCGTAATTACTTCTAAAATTGAACACCACGCCATTTTGCATGCAGTTGAATTTTTAGCGGAACAGAAACTGGCTACGGTACTTTATGTAAAAACCGACTCCGATGGGGCGGTTGATTATACTGATTTAGCCCATTTGCTCGCTGCAGATGACTCCAAAAAACTGGTAAGTTTGATGCACATCAACAACGAAATTGGGACCATTCTTGATTTAGAACGGGTATCCAACCTCTGTAAAACACACGATGCTCTGTTCCATACAGACGCCGTTCAAGGTGTTGGACACTATGCGATTAATTTGGAAGAAATAGCAATCGATTTCCTTTCGGCTGCAGCACATAAATTTCATGGCCCTAAAGGAGTAGGCTTTTCTTTTGTTCGTAAGAATTCGGGCTTGCAGCCTTTTATTTTAGGTGGCTCTCAAGAGCGTGGTCTTCGTGCCGGAACAGAATCGGTACACAACATCGTTGGAATGGCCAAAGCACTCGAAATTGCCTACGCTAAGTTGGATGAAGAGCAACAATACCTCAAAGAACTGAAGGCACATGCCATCAAACAACTGACCAGCACTTTTCCAGACATTCATTTCAACGGTTGTTGTTCTGATATGGAACGCAGTACGTTTACTCTAGTAAATGTAGCCTTGCCTATAGCTGAAGAAAAAGCGAGCTTGCTTAATTTTCATTTGGATCTCAATGGAGTTGCTTGTTCAAAAGGAAGCGCATGTCAATCTGGGAGTAACAAAGGCTCACACGTGCTAGAAGAAGTTGTCCCGACAGCCTTGAGTAAAAGACCTTCGATTCGATTTTCTTTTTCGGTATTCAACACCCAAGATGAGATTGATTACTTAGTACAAACCTTGGCTACTTTTGCAAAGGATTAAAGGGGATTATTTTTTGACACGTTTTGCTTTTCTAAAGACCGTAGTTTCGTAAGTGCTTCTGTTCCCTTGTTGATCTTCCACTTCTAGTTTAAAGTTCAATTGGGATTGATCAAAATCGATGTCCTCAAACGCAAAAGTAAGGGTGTTGTTTTTGGGCTCATGTTCTAGTAAAATCCACTGACCGTTTATGGTTCCTTTGTAGGATTTGATTCCTGAAAAATCATCTTTAATTTTCAATTTTAAAAAGCTGTAATTACTCAACCACTTTTTAGGCTTAAAGTTTAGAGGTGTAATACTCGGTGCAAGTGTATCTTTTGTTAAAACATACGTTCCAGGAATCCCACCCTTGCTGATGCGTTTTCCATCTTTGGCAATAGAATACACATAATCCAATTTTTTCTTCTTGTTGAGGCGTGCAATGCACCAGGGATTGGTTTCTAGGGAATCAACTTCAGGCGTTTTGAACTGAATCTCAAAGGTTCTTTGTAGTGCGTCTTCTTTGGAACCCACAAAAAGCGAGTCTTTGGTTGCTCGTATTTTAAAATCTACGGGCTCAAAGAAGGTGTTCTTGGGTAAGTAGACTTCTTGATTTTCAAATTCAAAAAGATAATCCAACTCAGGCTTTACCGTTTTTTCAGCAAGTTGTAGTTTCTTTTTATTGTCAGTTGCAATTTCTCTATTCCCTTCGATATAGCTTTCGACAT
>CBFHHG010000041.1:0-17022 GCA_965655585.1 Candidatus Arcticimaribacter sp.
TAGGGCTTCTTATCGCTTGGTTATCAAAGAAAAATAATTATACTTTCTTCCCAATCCTGTTATCTGTAATCAGTTTTTTTATTGGGCAGAGTCGTGGAAACCAGGCATTGGATCTCCAACATGATCATTTTATATTGCAGTACCAAGTTGATGCTCTGAATCAACTTGAAATTACCATAACGGATCGGCTGCGATCGACTCCAACTCATCATCGATATTATGCAGATGTCATTGGGGTAAACGATAAAAAAACATCGGGCAAGCTCTTGATTCGAATGCAAAAAGAAGCTGCTCTTGAACTGGACTTAGGGTTTACAATACAAACTTCAGACCCGTTAAATCCAATACAAGCGTCCAAGAATATAGGAAGCTTTAATTACAAAAACTATCTGCTTAGTATCGGTGTTCGACATCAACTGGAGTTGAATGATTTTGCTGAATTAAAAAGAAAGCGTTTTGATTTTATGACTTGGTTAAGGGTGTTGAAACAGCAAAAGCTAGATGCAATCGAATCCAGTTCTTTTAAGGAAGAAACCAAGCAATTACTCATGGCACTGATATTAGGGGAACGCAGTGAATTGGATCGTGCTTGGATGGATCGATATGCTCAAGCTGGAATTGTACATATTCTTGCGATCTCAGGCCTACATATGGGCTTATTGATGGTGCTTTTGGGTTGGATATACTTTCCGCTTCGGATGTTCCCCCAAGGGAATTACCTACAGGTTTTTATGATCATCTTGTCGCTTTGGTGTTACGCATTCCTAACGGGAGCAAGTGCATCGGTAATCCGTGCGGCGACTATGTTTTCGCTATTCAGTATCGGAACCTACCTCAAGCGAAGCCCTCCTAGCCTATACTTACTGCTCTTATCATTTGGCATTCTCATCTACAGCAACCCTTTATACATTAAACAATTAGGGTTTCAAATGAGTTATCTGGCTGTATTTGGGATACTCATCTTGCAGCCTATCCTTCTAAAGATGGTCTCCATAAAGAACAAATTAGTACATCGCTTTTGGGTGATGACAACGGTTACGTTGGCTGCTCAAATAGCAGTGAGTCCATTAGCCATTTATCATTTCCATCAGTTTCCAGGCTTATTTCTTCTTACCAACTGGGTGGTACTCCCGTTTGTTGCTCTTTATTTGTATTTAGGAATTGGAAGCCTTATTTTACTGCATTGGCAATTACTCCCTACTTTTTTAATTGACCTACTCAATTTGATGACAGCGGGCTTAAATAATTTTGTAGGCTGGGTAGTAAATCAAAAAGCATTCTTTTTTGAGGAATTAAGGTTATCCGTGTATGACGTAATACTAGCTTACGCCCTACTTCTCTTTCTTTATTTCGGCTATATTAAGTTGAAGAAAAGAATACTATTGGGTCTTTTTTTAGGGATTGTATTGCTGCAATGGTTTGCACATCAAGCCAGAGAAGCACAAGAAAGAACAACAGCCGTTTGGTTAATACCTGCCTACGACAATACCGTGTTGTTTTATAAACACAAAAAGACACTTCGCATATTCTGTACACAAGAAATTAGCGAATCCAATAGGCTAGTAAAAGAATTTCAAAACGAATTCCGCATTGACCGTATCCAAATGGAAGAGCTAAAAAACACTTACATCATAGAAGACAAAACTATATTTTTCATTGACCGTCTTTGGGCAGAAAATTTTAATTTTAAGAAACAGAAAAACCTACTTGTATTGATAAAAAATACGGCAGTAAATTTAGAGGCAATTCTCCTCCAAAATGAAATTGATCAAATCGTTGTAGATGGAAGTAGTTATCCCAGCGTTAAAGCTCGCTGGAAAAAGACCTGCGCCCAGTTCAACATCCCTTTTTATGATCTTCAGAAAGAAGGGCCGTACTTACTTTCCACGAAAACGAGGGACATAGGTTTTTAGGTATTTTTCAAAATCGTCTGGATCTTGAAAAACCATATAATCACCTTGCTTTATCATTTTGAGGTAGGGCTCCAATTGTTGGGCGGTATAATAACCCACAACTGGCATTATTGGGTCGCCTTCTTCACTAAAAAATACCATGGTGGGATACCCTCTCACCCCTAAAAATTGTGTGAATTGATGGGTTGCGTTTCTCCCTTTTTTACGCTCATCATAATTTGGATTGGTATAATTCTGATCATAAAAACGAATCGGCTCATTACCTTCAGCATCGAATTTTACAGCATAAAAATGTTCCGAAACATAGCGGGCTAAGTCTGGGTTTGCAAAGGTTTTTTTGTCCAACAACTTACAAGGACCACACCATTTTGTGTATACATCCATAAAAATTTTCTTGGGCTCTTTCTTTTGAGCCTCTAAAGCTTCGGACAAAGTCATCCATTCTATTTGTTGGGCATAAGTTCCTAAAGAACTCAATAGCAATAAAACAAGAAGTTTAATTTTCATAGTCATGAGTTTTTTAATGTACGTCTCCCATTAGTTTTTTCATTAAGGGAGAAAAAATAATAACTAGTAATCCAGCTCCAAGAGCATAGTACGATATCAGCATAAAGCCATCTGTGTAAATTGCTAAAGTATCTAAACCTCCAACATTTACATCGGTACTTTCTACTGCTAATTGTTTACCAATAAAACCTACAATCTGAAAAGCATAAGCAGAAGACAAAAACCAAATTCCCATCATAAATGCAACAATGCGTTTTGGAGATAGGCTCGTGATTTTTGATAAGCCAACTGGAGACATAAATAATTCTCCGATGGATAGAACAAAGTACATCACTATTAGGTAGGCAAAAGGAACCATTCCATTTTCATCAGCACTGCCTTCACTTAGGGCTAAAGTATAAAAACTTGCTCCTGCTAAAACTAGTCCCAGTCCAAATTTATAGGGTGTTCGGGGATTGATGTTTTTCTTGGACAAATATCCCCATAAGAGCGAAATAGGAATCGCAAGAATGATGATGAACATTGAGTTTAAAGAATTTGTTTGCGCAGCAGTCATGAATCCATCTAAGGCAACATTTCGAGAAGCAAACAAGGTAATTACACTTCCAGACAATTCATGGAACCCCCAGAACAAGGTCATGAAGAACGTAATTAAAATTGCCATAATTAACTTTTTTCTTTCGTCTGAGGTAACCTTAATTAAAATCTTAACCATATAGGTACCAATAGCTAATCCAATAACTAAAAATATAATTCCAACTAGGTTCTTTTCGCCAATTATTGGAGTACTCGAAGTTGTGATTGCCTCATAAGAAGACAAGACATACGCAATAACCGGAACACAAAGTGTCGCAATTATTGGTATGAGTGTTTTCTGTGGAATTCCTACAATTGATTTTTCATAAACTTCCATATTCGTAGGTAACCCTTTAGATCCAAAAACATTTTTTTTGATCCCACTCCAAAAGAAAATCAAACCGGTCATCATTCCAATCCCAGCTAATCCAAAACCATAGTGGTAGCCATAATGTAAAGCTAACCAACCGCATAATAAAGGGGCAATCCACCCACCAATATTAATTCCCATATAGAAAATAGTGAATCCAGAATCTTTCCTAACGTCGTCTTTTTCATACAAAGCACCCACAAAAGTTGAAATATTGGGTTTAAAAAACCCATTCCCTACAATAATAAAAGCCAATGCTAAAAAGAATGCAATATCGTTTTCTATTGCTAAAACAAAATGACCGACAGCCATTAAAATTCCACCTAAAAATATAGAAGAGCGCATTCCTAAAATCTTATCAGAAATTTGGCCTCCAATAACGGTACTCGCATAGACCAACGAACCATAAGAAGCGTAAACCGCAGCAGTTGCATAGTCTCTATTGGACAGGGACTTAAAAATTTCTTCCACCATATAAAGCGTAAGTAAGGCGCGCATTCCGTAGAAGCTAAAGCGCTCCCACAGCTCGGCGAAGAAGAGATAGGCCAGACCTTTGGGATGTCCTAGAAAAGCAGTATCATTATTTTGTTCAGCTCGTGTTTGTTCTGACATAATAGATTATAATTTATTGAGTATAAAGTTAGTCATCTTATCATAAAGATGGAGTCGGGTATTTCCGCCAAAAATTCCATGGTTTTTATCGGGATAAATCATTAATTCAAACGGTTTATTCGCCTGAACCAAAGCCTCTGCCATGCGCATGGTGTTTTGCAAATGCACATTATCGTCTCCAGATCCGTGAATTAATAAATAATCTCCTTTTAACAATTCAGGGTAATTGAATGGAGAATTAAGATCATAGCCTTCGGGATTTTCTTGAGGAGTTCGCATAAAGCGTTCTGTATAAATGGTGTCGTAAAAACGCCAACTGGTTACGGGTGCTACAGCAATCGCCAGAGCAAAAACATCGTTTCCTTTTAGAATACAATTTGTTGACATATGTCCTCCATAACTCCATCCCCAAATACCGATCCGCTCGGCATCTATATAGGATCTTTGCCCTAATTTTCGTGCAACCTCGATCTGATCTAGGGTTTCAAAGTGAACTAACTGTTTATAGGTTACTTTTTTGAAGGCGGTTCCTTTAAAACCAGTTCCACGCCCGTCGACACAAGCAACGATATATCCTTTTTGTGCCAGACTTTGATGCCAAAAATCATTTGAATCATTCCATGAATTGGCTACCTTTTGTGAACCTGGACCTGAGTATTGGAACATCAAGAGGGGATACTTTTTATTGGGATCAAAATCTTTTGGCTTTATCATCCACATATTGAGTTCATTTCCATTGATCTCTAGGGTTGAAAATTCTTTGGTAGAGAGCGTATAGTTTGATAGTTTCTTTTTCAACTCTGCATTATCTTCAATCGGACGGATGATTTTACCCGTTGCAGTTAATCTCAAATTATATTGCATGGGCGTATTACTGTCTTCAAAGGTGTGGATATAGTACTTATAATCTGCGCTAAAAGCCACCCCGTTTGTGCCGTACTCCGGACTTAAAGCTCTTTTTTTCGATCCATTCAATTTTATCGAATACACTGCACGTTCTGTACTTCCCGGCTCAACTGAAGCGTAGTATACTTCTTTTGTTTTTTCTTGAACACCAAAGAAACGGGTTACTTCCCAGTCTCCTTGAGTCAGTTGCTTTTTGAGTGTCCCATCAGCTTTATAGTGATAGATGTGATTGTATCCATCGCGATCACTTGTCCAAAGAAAACTTTCATCTTTTAAGAATTTTAAATTATCATGAACATCTACATAGGTATCTTCACGCTCCTCCAAAATCACTTGAGCAGTTCCTTTTTGGATGTCGTAACTCCAAAGTTGTAAGTGATTTTGATGACGGTTGATGGTTTGTACCATCAATTTATTTTTATTGGGACTGAATTTAATTCGAGGAATATAATAGGGCTTCTCGTCTCCCAGTTCAATTGGGGTGACCTTATTCTCTGCCACCGAGTATAAATACAACCCAACAGTTGAATTGGTTTCACCTGCCTTGGGGTATTTGAATGTATAAGGAAATGGATATAAGTTATCCCCAATCACATCCATCGAATAAGTCGGCACTAGTGTTTCATCGAACTGCATAAAAACCAAGGCCGATCCGTCTGCATTCCAGTCGAAAGCACGAACAAATCCAAATTCTTCTTCATAAACCCAATCCGTCAAACCGTTGATGATGTGTTCACTCCCATCTGAAGTGATTTGTTCAATGGAATTTTCTTCTAGATTTTTTATGTAGAGATTGCGTTCAAAAACAAAAGCTACTTTAGATCCATCTGGAGCGAATTTAGGCTCTTGAACTTTGGAACCAAACAGCAAGGAGGTTTTTTTGGTTGTTCTATTATAAACAAAATATTTAGCACGTTTGGACCTCCTATAAATCGGTTCGGACTCCGATTCCAACAATAATTTATTTTCATCTTTAGAAAAACTATAGGACGTAAAAAAAGGTACTAAGGCACTTGAAGCCGAATTAACGATCTCTTCGGTTACATTAGCAGTAGCATAATCGTAGGCTACTATTTTTGAGTTTTGGGTTCTTCGGTCAACTTCCAATACCGTGTACTGACTCACTGTGGTCAGAGGATGTATTTCTTCTAAGCGTTCAGATGAAAATTCAAAGTTCCAAATTTCTTCATTGGTGATTTCTTTTTTTTGAGCAATAAGCGTAATAGGGAAAACGAGGATTAGGGCTAATCGTAATAATTTCATTGAAGATCTATTTTTTAAAATATTATGATGACCCAAAGTAGTGAATTTGAACTGACCACTAAAATAAAAATGTGAAATATTCTTTCGCGAAAAATGTATCTTTGTTCGTACAAAAATAATTGCATGTCAAGAAATATTGCAGGGTTTTCAAGGAAAACTAAAGAAGAAAAAATTGAATGGCTCATTAGTACGTACTTTGGAGGCAATAAAGAGGCAAAGCAAACACTCGTTTCTTATTGGAATTCTGATGATAAATTACAACAACTTCACGATGAATTTATTGAAAATACAGTCTCTAATTTTTATTTACCCTTAGGCGTAGCTCCAAATTTTATTATCAACCAAAAGGAATATGCTATTCCCATGGTTATTGAAGAGAGTTCTGTTATTGCTGCGGCTGCAAAAGCAGCTAAATACTGGGGAGCGCGTGGAGGATTTCAGACTACAATATTGGGGCAAGAAAAAATTGGACAAGTACACTTTATGTACAAAGGAACTCGTGAAAAATTATTTTCTTTTTTCAATTCAATTGAAGCCCAGCTCCATCAAGATTCGGCTAGCATCACAAAAAACATGAATGCGCGAGGTGGTGGAATTTCATCCATTACACTAGTCGACAAAACCAAAGAACTCGATAATTACTACCAAATCCATGCCTGTTTCAATACGGTAGATTCCATGGGTGCGAATTTTATAAATTCTTGTTTAGAGCAATTCGCCAAAACCTTGGTTCGCGAAGCTGCAACCCATAACGATCTGAAAGGAGAAGGACCAATAGAAATTGTAATGAGTATCTTATCGAACTATGTCCCGAACTGTCTAGTTAAAGCCGAAGTTCGTTGTGCTATTGAAGATTTGGAACCTGAAGAAGGAATGACTAAGCATGAATTTGCGAAAAAATTTGTCCGTGCCGTCGAAATTGCTCGAATAGAACCCCACAGAGCCGTGACCCACAACAAGGGTATTATGAACGGCATTGATGCTGTAGTTCTGGCAACTGGAAATGACTTTAGAGCCGTAGAAGCTGGTATTCATGCCTACGCTTCTAGAACTGGACAATACAGAAGTTTGAGTACTGCCTCAAGCACAGAAGATGAATTTTGTTTTGCACTTGAAATTCCGTTGGCAGTTGGTACCGTTGGTGGATTGACAAACTTACATCCTCTAGTAAAATGGTCTATGCAACTGCTTGGAAATCCAAAAGCTTCTGAATTAATGGAGCTAATTGCTGTTGCTGGACTCGCACAAAACTTTGGAGCATTGCGCTCTTTGGTTACTTCTGGAATTCAAAAAGGACACATGAAAATGCACTTACTCAACATACTGAATCAGCTCAAGGCCAACGCTACACAAAAAGAAGCAGCAGTTGAATATTTCAAAACAACACCCGTTAGCTTTAGTGCGGTAACTGAATTTTTAAAAGCTTCGAATGCTTGAATTTTATAGCCCAGGAAAATTATTAATCACTGCAGAGTACCTTGTTCTTAATGGTGCTAGGGCTTTTGCTCTTCCAACCCAAAAAGGGCAACACATGCGGGTTACACCTCTAAAAGTCCCTGTACTGAAATGGAAAAGCTACACCCACACCCAAGAAGTGTGGATGGATGTAATTCTTTCTGTTGATACTTTTGAATGCATACAAGACAATGGAACTCCACTGTCCCTGATCAAAAAATTACAAGATATTTTAAAATGCGTTCGAGTACTTCAGCCAACATTTTGTTCTACAGGTTTTGAAGTACAAACAAACTTAGATTTTGACCGCAGTTGGGGATTAGGTTCTTCCTCAACTTTTATAAATAATATAGCACAGTGGGCACAAGTAAATTCTTACAAATTACTAGACAAAACCTTTGGAGGAAGCGGCTATGACGTCGCCGTAGCTCAGGCGAAACAAGCCATTCTCTATACGCGGAATGAATACACCCCAGTAGTTCAATCCTTGTCTTATGACCCACCGTTCAGAGATCAACTCTACTTCGTGCATTTGAATAAAAAGCAAGACAGCCAACAAGAAGTGATTGCTTATCACAAACGCAGCAAACCGTCTAAAAAGCAGATTGAATCGATCAATGAGCTAACTGCGTCACTCCTATCGGCAAGCACGCTGACCCGCTTTAATGAATTGATTACTGCCCACGAAAAACTTATCGGATCACTGCTTCAGCAAACTCCAATAATAGAACGCTTATTCCCTGATTTTAATGGGGCGATAAAAAGTTTAGGAGCTTGGGGGGGAGATTTTATTCTAGTTACTGGGGCGTCTTGCCCTGCCTATTTCAAAGAAAAGGGGTATCCTACCGTAGTTCCATATGCAGAAATGATTGCATAAAAAAGCCTCTGTAAACAGAGGCTTTTTAAAATAATATATTTTTTTTAGTAATATAAAGAACGATTATCAGTAATCGTTGCAGAAGACTCTAGGGCATCCATAACCAAACGAGCTACTTTTTGGCGCTCCTGTTGTGCAAGTGTATTTGCAAAAGAAGTGTAATCCTCTAAATCATCAACAATATTTTTAGCGGTTACTTGAATCATGTAAACACCTTTGTTTCCGACAATCAAATCAGAAGTCTCATCAACCTCCATAGCGAAAGCAGCACCAACCACATAAGGCTCGTTACCTGCACCTACTAGGGTTGCACTTTTTTGGTTTACGGATAATGCAGAAACAACTTCAACCTTATTTGCAGCTGCAAGGTCTTCGAGTGATGTATTTGCATTATTCAATTTAACAAGCATTGCGGCTTTCTTTTCGTTTCTTATGATTTGACTAACCTCAGCACGAACTTCTTCAACATCCGCTAGCCCTTTATCTTTTTTACTCGTTAGCTTCACTATAGCATAACCACCATAAGAAAGACTAAAACGTTTTACATCTCCAACAGAGGCGTCGTCACCGAAAGCCCATTGAACAATAGAACGTTGGTTAGGCAATCCAGGAAGGTTTTCGTCTAAGGCATCTATTGAATTTACTGAACGTAGGTTGTAGTTTTCTGCTGAAGCTAAAGCAGCAAATTCCTGTTTAGCGGTACCCATTTCAAATTGTGTTGCAGCTTGAAAAATTTCATTAGACGTTTTCTCGGAAGGAACAATTTTTTGGCTCACCGTAGCCAAAAGGACGAGATCTTGTTTATCTGTTATTTTAACAACATGAAAACCAAAATCGGTTTCTACTAATCCAACAGAGCCAATTCGAGCTTTATTAGCGTAATTAAAAAATTCTTGGGGAATTCCTCCTTCTTGAAAAAAGCCTAAATCACCTGCAGATGTTTTTGTTTGATCGTCAGAAAATTTCAATGCAAGGATTTCAACTTGACTAGGATCTCTTCTAGACTGTCTGAGATAATTGTTAGCTAATCTTCTCGCTTCTTCTTTAGTTCTTGTAATGTCGCTAGAAGCACCCGTTGCTCCTTGATACGCCACTACAATATTGGTTGCGCGTATTGAACCGTTTTTCTTACGGTCTAATAAACGTGAAATTTGATAGGAATCGATGTTTTTATAGGGTCCAAAAACAGCCCCTTTTTCTAGATCGTATAAGATGTCACCAAATTCTCTTGGCAATCTCCCTTTGGGTAGGTAAATTGAATCAAAACCTTTTTCAGAATATTTATCGACAAACTCCTGAATGTTTTTAGTTGATTTAAATCCTTGGATGGTATCAGTAAGTTTTGAAACATCGTTGTATTCAATTCGATCATCGATTAAAGACGTTAAGTAGTTTCTGATAAGTGCTTGATCTTCTTCGGTAGGAGTTTCTAAAAAGGCTACATAGTCTAACCCTCGACTTGCTTTTGTTTCGTAGGAAGCAGCATTGTCTTTGATGAAGGCTTTTATTTCTGAATCTGAAACAGAAACTAAGGAATCGTTAATACTTGAAAACGGAATCTGAACATAGTTCAAATCAAGGTTGTCATTTTCTAAATGAAATAATACTTGAGCTTCCTTATTTGTAATCCCAGTACTGGACTTAATTAGGTCAAAGTAAATGGATTCTCTAGCTGATGAAATAATGCCCGCTTCTTGTGATTTCCATTGCTCATATCCTTCTGGATTTTGGTCTCTCATTTGTAAAATAAAATCTGCAAATAAACCAAAGTCAAAAAAACCAGCTTCGTTAATAAAACGAGCATCTGAAATAATGGATTCAGTAGAAGAAACGACTTGTTCGATTTGTTCTTTCCCTGCGTCGATTCCCAAGGTATTCAATTCAGCTTCAAAAAGAGTGCTTTGAACGTATTGATTCCAGACAGCATTTACCGCCTGAATGGTTGAATATCCGTATTGACGTTCTGTTTGATCAACAAGAAATCTAAAGTTTTCAATTTTAATTTCTTCGTCATTAACAATTCCAATGGGATCTGAAGGGCCAGTGTCACCTGCTCCATTTCCGAATACTCCCGAAATAATAAAAGCAAATAATGCAAGTCCTATGATTAGAATTAGAAAGAAAGACTTTTGTCTGATTTTACCTAATATGGCCATCGTATGGGTATTTAAATTTTTATTAGTTGCGAAAATACAATTTCCTAGTCAATAATAAAAGGGAATAAAATTATATAATGCAGCTTTCACTCGAGTTGCAGTATAGGGCGCTAAGTCTCTTTTACCCTTAGCTGGATTCGTTCTATTTTAGTAGAGGAAACTTCTATGATTTTAAACTCGTATTGGGCTAAAGAAAACACATCGCCTTGTTGCGGTATTTCTTCTGTAAAATGCACAATTAAGCCCCCTAGGGTTTCGTAAAACTCCTCTTCTGGGAACGAAAAACCATAGGTAGTATTCAAGTAATCAACTTCCAAGCGAGCAGAAAACTCAAATTCCGTGTCGCTAACTTTTAGTTCGTAATGATCCACTAGATCGTGTTCATCTTCAATTTCACCGAACAATTCTTCAACAATATCCTCAACCGTTATAATGCCTGAGGTTCCTCCATACTCATCGAGTACAACGGCTAAGCTTTTACGTTTACGAGTAAGCCGATTCAGCACTTCATTTACAGGAAGTGGCTCGTGAATGAATTCTACAGGCAGTAATATACTTCTAATTGATGCGGGCTTCTTCAATAGTTCAAAGGCATGAACATAACCCAGAATATCATCAACAGAATTTTGATATACTGGAATTTTAGATAAACCAGTGGTCATAAACAACTCTTTTAACTCCTGTATGTTTTTATCTATATCAATGGCAACCAACTCAGCTCTGGGCACCATCACCTCACGAGCTTTCAAATCTGAGAACTCCAATGCGTTTTGGAAAATTTGAATTTCAGAATCCAATTGTTCTTTGTCTGATACGGACTCGACCTGCTTCACAATATAATCGCCTAATTCTCCTTTAGAGAAAGAAATTTCTGCTACCTCGGCTGCGGTTTTAAAAAACAATAGAAGAACTCCATCTGTAATTTTTATTACAAAAAAAGTAATGGGATAAAAGAGGTAATAAAAAGCTGCCGCAGGAATAATAAAGAACTTAATCAACTTATTGGCATAGAGTTGAAAAAAAACTTTTGGGAGAAATTCTGCTGTCAACAATATTATTACAGTGGAAATAAGGGTTTGATAAAAAAGAATACTCAGGGATAAGTTGGCTTCGTCTGCTTCGGGATACAAGAGGCTAATAATCCTATCTCCCATGAAAATCCCATAAACAACCAAGGAAATATTATTCCCAACCAACATGGCAGCAATAAACTTAGAAGGCGTTTCGGTGATGCGGGTTAAAATTTGAGCTATGATATTGCCTTGATTTTTTTCGATCTCTAGGAAAATTCTATCCGAAGAAATAAAGGCTATTTCCATACCCGAAAAGAAGGCAGAAAGCATCAGGCAAATAATGATTACAAGGTCTGTGGCAACCATCTAAGATTTTCTACGTTCAAACTTCTTCCTATAATTACGTCGGAACAAAAACATAAAAATGGATAATGCTGAAAAGCCAAGAAATAAATAAGCTTTATCAGGTTGTACGTCCCAGAGTGTAATCACTTCAAAAAGGGACACTACAGCGATAACGATGTATAAGAATTCTGATATTTTATGGAATTTCATTCGAATGTTATTTGTGTTACTCAGCAGCTGATTCTTCATTTACAGCTACAGTACCGGTTAATTTACCTGTCTGAAATTTAGTGAATTCTTTGTTGGTATCCAATCGGTTGGCGAGCACATTGTATTCGGGCCCTACAAAACGAAATTCTTTTTCAGTAAAAATCCAATCGTTATTGGCGTCCCAGTAGAGTTGTTCAGTAGTCAAAACTGAACCATCACTTGAGGTGAGACTAACGTTTCCAACCAAATCAATAATTGAAGTCCCGTTATACAGCGTACCAAAATCAGCCAATACAATGTTTTCGTTCATCAATTCATCTAGAAAAGTAACCTTAAGTCCTTCAGGAAATTCAGAATATTGCAAGGATAAGTTGGAGTAATCTAAATAAAGGGGTGCTTCTAAAATGGCTTTTACACGAGTAGAATCGGTATATACCATGCGGATATTATAGCCAGTGCCTACAGGCTCTTTCTTCTGAGCATCAGTAAGGACTGGTTTATCTACGGATAAATCACAAGAACAAAAAAGGGCTGTCGCAAAAACGACAACCCTTAGTTTATATTTTAATAGACTGTTCAGCATTTAGAGATTCGGTACAGTGACACTTCCTCTGATCCAACAATCGAATTTAATTGTAGTCCCAGCATTTCCTTCTGTAAAGATATCTGTTTTAGAAGGTGCTCTACCTTCATAACTCAATGCCGTTTTATTTGCATTTTTCTTTAAAGATGCATCTACTCTCCCCGCTTTTCTTGCTGTTTTTGCTGCCAACCAGTATACTGCTCTTTTCTCAAATTGTGTATTTCCACAATCGTTTGCAGAACTTGCATACAAACTTGCAATCATCAGATGCGCTTTTCCTAGAGAAGGCTGATATCCTAAAGCTTTGTTTGCATAGCTTCTTGCAGTTGACTTACGGCCCCTAGCTTTAAATTCTAAAGCAATTTTATATAACGTCTTGGCCTTTTTGTAAGGATCCGTTTCCAATGAAATTGATTCTTCGTAATAACGTAAAGCCTCCGAACTGTTTCCTCTCTTATCGTTTAGTATTCCTAGATAATAGGCCGAATTAGCTGATGGAGCCAATGCATGTAATGCCTCAACAATTGTTACGAACAACGGATCATCGGAACACTCCTTACTTTTCATACGACCGGCTGCTCTATTCAACCAAACCGCATCGTTTTTGTTTTCCTCAAAATTACGAGTATATAAAGGAATCAAATTTTCACAAGTCGATTCTTTTGAAATTATTGCATCAAGGTTTGAAAGAAAAATACCTATTGCTCTTGAATTGATGTCAAATCTCTTTTTATTCTTTAGGTCTCTGGTTGTTAAAGGAGATCCGCTTTCTTCTTTTTTCAAAAGCACATCCAACTTCATCGCTAGCTTGGTACCTTCAAGTTCAAATTTCTCTGAAACCTCTTCGTATTTATTGAATAGTTTTTCTGGAGTTACTCCTGCTGCTCCTGCTTTATAGAGATCGTACATGGTCTTGAAGTAGTTGTACAAGCCTTTTGGGTTGGTAAAGCTGTTGACGTCCTTCGTGAAAGCGTCATCAAAAACTGCGTAGATCTCAGCATTAGTTCCCAACTTATAATCTAACATGGTTTGTGCCTTACTTGCCAAGATACTTCCAATCATGTTTTTTCCTTTTCTCGATGGGAAATTTGCAATCCATTGATCGTATAGTTTCATTAGGTCTTGAGCTTCGGCTGCTTTGGCTGCGCCCTCAGCTTTTTTCAATCTACTCTTCAAAATACGCTCTCCGTAGGTATATATTGCTCTATTGAGTGACGGACACTCCGCGCGAACTGCATTCCATGGCTCGTATGCTGCATCGTAGTTCTTAACTTTTGCAGATTCAGCAAAGATGGATAAATTTTGATTACAGGTTTCGCTCGCTTGTGCACGGACAAAACCGATACTAAGAATGAAAGTAAATACTAAGAAATTTGTTAGAGTTCTCATTTTATATAAATAAATTAATTAAATTTTCTTTTAATGAACCAAATGTCGTTTAGTGATAAACCAACGATAAGGTTCCAGTAGGATTCTTGAATTAAGCCATTATCTTGACTTCCGCGTTTTCCGAATTCTACTCCAATATTTGCATTGGAATATCCTGCCATCGGTAAACTAACACCAAAAGATATGCCAGTTTCTTTAAGTGCTTGATTGTTAAATAAAATCCCGGTGTCTTCAAAGCGGACTCCTGCCCGATAAACAATTCGTTTCCAATAACTGGTAATGGAGCTGAAGTCTGGTAAATAGAAACCACCAAATGAAAGGCGCGATCCATTAGCGTAGGTTATGTTGTCTAGGGAGATAAAGTTGTTGACGTAGTCAGCCGAGTTACGTTGTGAATACTGCCCCCCAACAAACCATTTTTTATCTTTGGTAATACCAAGTCCAAACGAATACTGATCCCCCAGCGATATAGTCGTTTCTTTTAAATTGAGCGCAGCCAAATCAACGTTTTCAAAATCGCCAAGATCTTGGGTGGTGACCGAGCGTGTAAAATATACACTTTCATTTGTAGCTGTTAAACTATTTTTAGGCACATAATACACCATTGCGTCAAGTCGAACCTTAGCCGTGAGTGGGATTTTAAATTGGGATGCAAAGCGATAATTAAAACCAACAAGAGAAGAATTTTTAGTAAAAAAGGTTCCAAAATCTATGTTTTGTTCTTGTCTGGAAGACTCGTTGGTGATTTTACCAAAATTGTAATTGGCACTTACTCCAAAGTTCAAGAAATTAAAAACCTTAAAACCAATACTAAAAAACGTTTGATTCAGGCCTCCGTAACCCTCATTTCGGTTAACGACATTGTTGATGTCATCCCCTTCAATGATGGATTGTAAACGATAACCTACAGAAGTTGCAGGAAGGATTCCGAAAGCAAAAGTGAATTTTTTTGTAGGAATTGCGACCACTAAATAATCTATTGATGCAGATGTTACTGATTCGTTTGAGACACTAGAAGATAGTTTGGTGTCTTTATAATTTAAACCAAGGCTGTAGGTAACTAGTTTTAAGTCTCCAAGGCTGGCAGGGTTGTTTATGTTTGCGTGGAGCGAATCTGATACAATATCAAGCCCTCCCATATGTCTGTTAATCGCATTTCCTTTAAATGCAACTTCACCTAATCCTCCAATAGAATAGGGAGAGGACGAATTACTTTGGGCAAAAATAAACGGGGATCCAGCAAGGAATATTAAAAGATATATGTATTTCAAAGTTGTTTTTTGTTGAGTTCTAAGATATAATCCAAACCTGTAGCCAAAAAATTCGGATGGGCAAATATGGGGTTTTTTAATCGTTTTGACAACTGCTTACAGTCTCCACCTGTTAAAATTATTGTTAAATCCGGATATTTATGTGTAAAATGATCAATTTGCCCTTGAATTTCATAAAAAACACCGTGAAAAACTCCTGACTGAAGAGACGTCTTTGTGTCTACACCTATGGTAGTTTCTACAGACTGGTGGGCAATGAGTGGCAGTTTGCCAGTAAAATCATGAAGACTCTTGTATCGCATACTGTAGCCTGGAGAAATCAATCCACCAACATAGGTGTTTTGTTTGGTTAGAACATCATAGGTAATGCAACTCCCTATATCGATAACCAAAGTGTTTTGCAAGGGATAGGTTTTAGCAGCTGCAGCCATCAAACCAATTCGATCTACCCCAAGGGTTTCTGGTGTTTTATAAATACTATCAAACGGAAACTCCCAAGAACTCACCAAAGCATGAATTTCGTTCTCCTTAAAAAGTCTGTTTAAAAAGCTCCAATCCAAGCCTCGGACATCACAAATAAGAACAGTGTTAATTTGTGGATATTCATCATGAACTATTTTAAAGTCTTGATAAACAGGATCGACATGTTGTGTAAAAATAAGGTGACCTTCTTCAAAGACGGCAAGCTTTACTGCAGTATTACCTGCGTCAATAATCAAATTCATAGTTCAAATTCATTTTGGCTAAAATAAACAATAAGAAATATAGATAAAATGTTTTGGGGAGAATTAAAAAGGACACTATATTTGCACCCATCCAAAAGGTACCTTAGCTCAGTTGGTAGAGCAATGGACTGAAAATCCATGTGTCCCTGGTTCGATTCCTGGAGGTACCACATTTTAACCCTGTAAGTCATTGATTTACAGGGTTTTATTTTTTTAAGATCCTAATTTGTTCCAAATCTTGTTCCAAATATGGATATTTTTTAGTATTTTTAAGACACTATGAGTGTTTATATTTCACCCAATTTAACTAAGAAAAAAACGGATTATAAACCTTCAGATAAAATTACCATATATCTGAATTATTATTTTCAAGGGAAGAAACTACGAATCCCTTCTGATGTAACAGTTTTATTTAAAGATTGGGATAAAAATTGGAAACAAGGAAGAAAATCTGATCCAATATTAAAAACTGATCAAAATCATGTTTCAAAAAACATTCTCTTAAAACAAAAATTAAGTGAAGTAAATCAGATAATTGATAGAATCAAATTAAATGGTCAAATACCTGTTATTGAATTAGTTAAAAACAATCTGAAGAGTTTTAAAAGGAAAGAAATCAAAAAAACTTTTGAGAATTTAGATTTGATTTTCTTGCTTGATGAATATTGCGATTACATAGAAAATGAAATAACCCTCAGAAAAGGATACAAGAAAAGTATTTTTACCTCAATAAAAAGAATTAATGAATTCACTCAGTATTATAATAAGACATTAAATTACAATGCATTAGTATCCAATATAGATGAAGAATATCAAAAATCATTTTTGAAATTTTATTCCGATAAAGGTGA
>CBFHHG010000042.1:0-16563 GCA_965655585.1 Candidatus Arcticimaribacter sp.
AGTTTGCTACCGTTATTGGTGTTTTTTCAAGCTCTAGAGAAACGACTATAGAACCTTTGTTGGTTTCAATATCAGCGTAAAGACCATTTTCAAGTTCTGGATATTGAGATGCACATCCTATCAATAGTGTAGTTAGTAGTGCGTAAAAGAGATTTTTTTTCATGGGAATTGTTTGAATTGATTAAGCAAAGATGCAAAAATTTAATTTTTTATGGAATGTGATATTAATTTTATTGTAAAACGCAGGGGTTGGTTGATATCAACTTTTTCGTCATCTCCCTGATATCCGTAACAAAGATAAGAGGGGAAAAGGAAGGTTGCTGTTTCATTTACACTCAAAAGCTTTACAGCTTCCCGAAGGGCAGGTAATAATTCTTCTTGATCAACCAAGTATTGTACAGTCCCAAGCTCCATTTCGTCATAAAGGACAGTTCCATCAAGGGCTTCGATTTTATAATTGAAACGAACCGTATCCCCTCTTTTGGGCAGTATTTTTTCATCGGATGAAACCAAGTAAGCATACCAAAAGCCTGTGGACGAGGCTTTGTACTCTCGTGTTGAATCTTGGGAAATTATTTTTTTAAATTGATTTTGTTGCTTCTGGATGATGTTCTTATTCCGCTGAACAGAACCTTTGAGGAAGGAGACCTTTGTTTGGTTGATCGGTTTACGGGCTTGTGGCTCTGAGCAGCTAATGAGCAGGCAGCTCATCAAAAAGTAAAAACTAAAATTCCGCATCCCTAACTGAGTTGATCTTTATATTCAAGAATGGTCTGATGTACTTTTTCTTTGGTAATGGCTAGGCTTTCATGCGATGCTCCTCCGGCAGCATTGTGATGTCCGCCTCCATTGAAGTGTTTGCGTGCAAACTCATTTACATTGAATGTTCCTTTGGATCGGAACGACATTTTAACAATATCCTCTTGGGTGTTTTCAATCATAATGATTGCCAATTCAATACCCTCTAGACTGAGCCCATAATTTACAAAGCCGTCGGTATCTCCTTTTTTGAAGTCACATGAATTTAGTTCTTCTTGGCTCAAGGTGATATAAACCGCATGAAGTGGTTCCACTTTGACTAGATTGGAAAGCGCTTTGCCCAAAAGCTGTAGACGTCCAAAACTGTAAGTGTCGTATATTTTTTGATGAATCTGGGCATGATCGATGCCCAAGTCCAATAGGTTTGAAACGATACTGTGGGTGATGGGTGTTGTCGATTGAAAACGGAAAGAGCCACTGTCGGTCACGATTCCGGTATAGATACAACTAGCAATTGTTTTGTTTATTTTCGACACATCGAGCGCTTCCATGACATTGTATACCATTTCGCAGGTAGAACCTAAACTAGAATCAGAATACATCAGATCGGCGTAGTCATCGGGTTGCTCATGATGATCAATCATCACTTTAATTCCATTGCAGCTTTTGATAACCTCATCCATAGGTTTTATTCTCCCCAAACTGTTGAAATCAAAGGTAAAAATCAGATCAGCTTCAAAAAGTAGTTTTTGACAGGCTTCTTCTTCTTTATTATATTTGATGATGGTTTCTTGACCTGGGATCCAATCCAAGAATTTTGGGTATTCATTGGGCGAAATCACAGTACAGTTGTGTTCCATTTGATCGAGGAAATGTTTCCAACCCAAGCAACTGCCCAAGGCGTCACCATCTGGGTTTTTGTGAGGAATTACAACAATCTTTTTGGGTGATGCGAGTTGTTCTCTTAAAGCTGGAATAAAGTCATTTGTCATAGCTGGGCTAAGATACCAATCCTTTCTCAAAAAAATATAGTGTTTTTTAGATTATATTTGAGCGCTCAAAATGAAGAGGGGCAAAAGATAACAATAGAATTCTCTGTATTAAAAAAGACTCATTCTGGCTTCAATGTCAGTTGCTTTTAATAAATTTGCAGCAGAAATAAAAACTATACTATGACAACAAATCGTACGTTCACGATGATTAAACCAGATGCTGTTGAAAACGGACACATCGGATCTATTTTAGAAAAAATAACATCTGCTGGATTTAAAATTGCAGCACTCAAAAAAACACAGTTAACACGTACCGACGCTGAAGCGTTTTACAGTGAACACAGCGAGCGACCTTTCTTTGGAGAGCTTGTTGAATTTATGACCAGAGGTCCAATTGTTGCCGCTATTCTTGAAAAAGACAATGCAGTCAATGATTTCCGTGTGCTTATCGGAGCGACTAACCCAGCAGAAGCTGCCGAAGGAACCATTCGCAGTTTGTATGCAACCTCAATGGGCGAAAATGCAGTTCATGGTTCTGATAGCGATGAAAGCGCAGCAATTGAAGGTGCTTTTCATTTTTCTGGAAGAGAGATTTTTTAGCGCAAAACCAATTTAGATATAATTTCTGCGCCGAGCGTTTCGTTCAAATGGCGCAGAATTTTATCCTTCCCATACGACAATTCTTCTCTCAGAGGAGCAGAAGTGAGGTTTACAAAAAGTGTAGTTCCCCTAAAGCTAACTTCTTGAGTGTACTGTGCTACACTAGCTCCCATTGTTGTTCCCCATGCTTGTTCTACACGTACCTTTGTTATTCCACCTTTAATGTTTTTCTGACTGATCAACTCTCCCAATACTTCAGAGATGGATTGAGGTTCAAAAGATCTTTTTTTCTTTACCATGAAATTAGATGCTTATTTTTTCGTGACGTTTATAAACATAAACCTTATCGCTGTGTTCTAATACGAGTTTAGTAGAACTGACAGTGATGATTTTTTCTTTCCACGGTTCTTGTGCTTCATTGTATTCTATGTAAAAATCTCCTCCCTGATTTATTACAGTGAAGTTCAATTGACTTTCAGAGCTGTTGTAATTTCCACTGAAATTGGGGGCTAGTTTTTTTTTATATCCACGCATTGAATCAAGTTGGTATAAATCTACTAAAACGGCTCCTCCTCTGGGGGTGAATATTTCTCCATGGGATCGAACTTCTTCAATTTCCCAATAACCATTGAGGTGCGATAAGTCCTTATCTGACATCGTAGTACAGCTCAGTAGTAAGAGTCCAAGCGTAGGTAAAAAGAATTTTAAAATGGTTTTTTTCATCTGAAATCAATTCGAGTTTTAGCGCAGCTTAAAGGTAAGGATTTAACTGAGATTAAAAATTTTATAGGATAATTGTGTTGTTTTTAATGCCTCCATTGTACGATCTTGGTGGGTGTCGGAAAGGAAGATTTGGCCGAAGTGATTTTCTTCTACCAATTGCATAATCAAGCCAACTCGGTTCTGATCAAGTTTGTCAAAGACATCATCTAAAAGCACAATCGGTGGCACAGCTGCTATTTTTTTAATGAAATCGAACTGTGCCAATTTAAGTGCAATGAGAAAAGATTTCTGTTGCCCTTGACTTCCAAATTTTTTGATGGGCTGTCCACTTATGGAGAAAAATAAATCCTCTTTATGAACCCCTACGGTACTGAATTGCGCCATGCGATCCTTGGGCAATTGTTTTTTGAGAAGTTCGGCAAATGAGGTGTTGAGCAATGAACTTTCATAGGTCAGAGTTACCTGTTCCTCAGACTTGCTAATACTCTGATAATGTTGTTCAAAAATGGGTGTAAACTCAGCTAAAAATTCTTTTCTTTTTTCATGAATCGGTGTCCCGAGTTCAATCATTTTTTGATCGTATATATCAAGTGTTTCTGGTTCAAAGGTTTGGTTTGCCGCAAAGTATTTTAAAAGAGCATTGCGCTGACTTATGATTTTGGTGTAGTTCAGTAATTGATTCAAATAAGTGTTATCTGTTTGACCAATAACACCATCCATGAATTTTCGTCGAATACTACTTCCTTCGGTTATTAAATCTCGATCGGAAGGAGAAATGATTACAAGCGGTAACAAACCAATATGATCTGCTATTTTTTCATAAACCTTTCCGTTGCGCTTCAGTATTTTTTTGTTTCCTTTTTTGAGACTACAGGTTATTTTTTCGCTTTGTTCTTTTTTTTCAAAAACGCCATCGAGAGCAAAAAAATCTGTATTGAATTGAATGTTTTGAACCGCAGTTGGATTAAAATATCCTTTGGCAAAACACAGATGATAAATCGCATCTAAAATATTTGACTTCCCAACACCATTATTTCCAATAAAACAGTTGATTCGGGCATCGAATTCAAAGTTTTCAGAGCTGATGTTTTTGTATTGAGTAAGGGAAAGACTTTTGAGTTTCATGATCACAAATATAAGGATTCAACGCTAGGATTACTTATTTTTAAAAGTACATTATGTTGAATCAATAGGTTTTATTTTTTCCCCCGCCAATTGTAATTTATTCTGCTTAATTTTGAAGAAAAACAATTTGAATTTTAAATCATTTTCAATCCTTTTTTTACTAGGATGTAGTCATACCCTTCTTTCGCAAATTGATTCTTTACAAACAATAAGCTTAAAGCCAGTAGAAGTATCTGCTACTCGAATCACAAATTCCTTACTCGAAACAACTTGGTCGGTTTCTAAACTTGATTTTGCACACCAACAAGATCAAATGCAACAACTCTCGTTCAGTGATTATGTTCAGGGTGTTCCTGGATTATTTGCTTTAAACAGCAATAATTTTTCTCAGGATTTGCGTATTTCTATTCGGGGTTTTGGTGCACGTTCTGCATTTGGAATTCGAGGGATCAAAATTTTGGTTGACGGTATACCCGAGACTACCCCGGATGGGCAGGGTCAAATCGATAATTTAGCTTTAGGAAGCATTGCCTCTGTTGAGGTTATTCGAGGACCTTCGTCCTTACTTTACGGAAATGCCTCTGGAGGGGTTATCAGTATTCAAACACAAGATGTTGTTGAAAAAAATTACATCAAGCCGGGATTGACACTTGGAAGATTTGGGATGGAGAACTTGCAAATTGAAGCCGGAGTTAACCGTAAGAATACAACCCTGATTATTTCGGCAAACAAAATAAAAACAAACGGCTATAGAAATCAAAGTGGTTTCGAAAGTAGTGGAGTCAATGCTAGAATTAAACATAAAATATCCAGTAAAACGGATGTAAATTTAGTGTTCAATTATACGGACAGTCCAGTTGCAGAAGACCCAGGAGGATTGGATTTTAATTCTGTTGTTGAGAATCGTCGGCAAGCACGCGATAGAAATATTGATTATCGAACTCAAGAAGCTGTTGAGCAATTTAAAACAGGTATTTCGGTACAACATAAATTCAATTCAAAACTAAATCTGTCGACCTATGGATTTTATGCAACTCGAGATTTTAATGCCAAACTACCTTTTGATTTTGGAGGGTCGGTTAATCTAGATCGCACTTATTTTGGACAAGGAGCTCAACTGAGTTTCAAGACTGGAAGCACAGAAGGGCATAATTATCAGCTGGGTTACAGTTGGTCTAAGCAAGACGATTGGAGAAAAAGGTATTATAATGAAAAGGGGTTTAATGGAAATTTTACGCTATTTCAGAATGAATCATTCGACGCTTTAGGGTTTTATGTAATGGATGAAATTTCTTTTGGAAAATATAAAATCCTAGGAGGGTTGCGATATGATTCAAACAAACTCGGAGCGATTGACTATTTTACAACAGATGGGAATGACAGTGATCGTTTGTCGTTAAACTCATGGAATTTCTCCTTGGGTGTAAACCACAAAATAAATAATAAAAGCGTTTTGTTTGGGTCCATTGGAACAAGTTTTGAAACACCTGGCTTGAGTGAGCTTTCTGCAAATCCAGACGGAGGTGGTGGTTTCAATTCGTCTTTATCAGCTCAAAAAGCTCTTAACAAAGAAATAGGGTATCGGTACTTTTATAACACCTGGGCGCTTGAGGCTGTCATTTTTGATATTAATACATCCAATGATTTAGTTCCCTATGAATTAGAAGCGTTTCCCGGCAGAACGTTTTATAGAAATGCGGGAAAAACAAATCGCACAGGTTTTGAATTAAGTGCTGCCAAACAAACATCAGAATATTTAAGCACTAAATTCAGTTATTCCTATTCAAACTTCACGTATGCATCTTTTCAAAAAAGAGGCACAGATTTATCGGGAAATAACCTCCCTGGGATTCCCAAACACATGGCTACTCTTAGTACTGAATTTGCAAAAGAAGGTTGGAATATTAATTTGATGAGCCGTTTTCAAGGAAACCTATATGCAGATGATGCGAATCAAGTACAGGAAAAAGCATTTTTAGTGACTAATTTAAATGTAAGTTTCAGAAGTAAAAATGAGGCTGTTCAATGGATTCCTTTTTTTGGAGTTAATAATGTGTTTAATACGATCTATAACGACAATATCAGAGTCAATGCATTTGGTGGGCGTTATTATGAACCCGCACCTACCCGAAACATCTTTGGAGGTGTACGTCTTGTGTTGTAGTTTACTTTTTATCTGAAAAATGAGCCGTTCTCTTGGGTTTTGAAAACTTTTCTTGATTGTATTTTTTTGATGATCCATAGGGAATGGAAAGGCAATTCCAATCGTTGTTTTTGAGTGTTTTCCCAATAAAAACAATTTGTCCCACATGATATGCATAATGCGCCAGTTGGCGATGCAATGCAGCTAGAACAGTTTGACCCATATTGCGGATAAAGACTTCCTTGCTTAAATCCTCGTCTTTTAGGGTATCCATAGCGTTGAATAAACAACACCATCCAGCTTCCCATGAAGCTAGGATGTTTTTTTTAGTTTTTAAGGTATCAATAAATTCGTCATCTCTTTCCCTCCATTCTTTTTCTCCGTCAGAATGAAGAAAATCTGTCCATCGTGAAAGCATGTTACCGTTCATGTGTTTTACAATTTGACTAATGCTACTGCTTTCTGAGCTTCCTTTCCAATTCATTTGATCTGTGTCGAGTTGTTCAAAGGTACGATCACCCAAAGCTTTGTAGTGATAAAATTCTTTCTGTAAGTTTTTTATGATCTGAGCCATACCTGAAAGGTTACTGTTTTGATGAAAAATTGAGCTAAAAAAACGATCAATAAATCATGTTTTACAAACGAAATTATAGTCAGAATACGATGTAAAAAAATTAAATATACTTCTTTATTTTAAAATATGAAAAATGGGCTTTCTGAATTAGAATAAAAAGGTTATTTTTGGGAACTTTAAAAACCCACAATGGCTACATATAAAAAACGCGGAGCAAAAAAATCAGTTACCAAAGCTGATGTAAGCGAACACCAAACGGATAGTACAACTGCAGAAGTTTTTGAAACTCTCGATACTAATGCTTCAAAAGCTGAGGAGTTTGTTGCAAAATATCAAAACGTCATTTTGATCGTGATTGGCGTCGTTACCCTGGGTGTTTTGGGATCTTTAGGATACCAATCTTTTGTAGTTGAGCCTACCTCAAGAGAAGCCGTCGGTGAGTTGAATCAAGCTCAATACTATTTTAACCTTGCAGTTAACGGTCAAGACAGTGATTCTTTATACGCGCGCTCAATTCGTGGTGGAGAAGGACGGTATGGTTTTGATGATATTATTGAAAACTACGGTGGTACTCCGGCAGCTGACCTAGCGTCTTTTAGTGCTGGGATGGCATATTTGAATATGAAAGATTACAATGCTGCAATTGAATATTTGAAAGACTTCAGTTCAGATGATATTCTATTGAGTGCTCTAGCCAAAGGAGCTATTGGTGATGCTTATGCACAATTGGATCAAAGTGATCAGGCATTGAGTTATTACAGTCAGGCGATTAAAGCAAGTGAAAACGCATATACTTCTCCTAAATATTTATTCAAAGCTGGCTTATTGAGCAGTGCGTTGGGTAAAAACAATCAAGCGTTATCTTACTTTAAGCGTATCAAAAACGATTACCCAACTTCAGAAGAAGCTTCTCAAGTTGAAATTCAAATTGGTCGTTTAGAAAACATAAACTAATTTTTTATGGCAACGGCTAATACGAATCTATCCGTTTATGATGCCAACGAAGTTCCTTCTGGAAAAGACAATACTGTAGCTATAGTTGTTGCAGAATGGAATGCTCAAATTACGGAAGCCCTTTTTCAGGGTGCCTATGATACACTTATTCAGCACGAGGTTTCTTCAAGTAAAATAGAACGCATCAATGTTCCGGGCAGCTTTGAGTTGATTTATGGTGCCAAGCATGCTCAAACCAAGGGATTTGATGTGGTTATTGTTATAGGTAGTGTAATTCAAGGTGAAACAAAGCATTTCGACTTTGTTTGTGAGGGAGTAGCCCAAGGCATCAAAGACCTCAATATACAGTCAACAATTCCTGTTATTTTTTGTGTGTTAACCGACAATAACCTGCAGCAGGCGCTTGATCGCTCGGGTGGAAAACACGGAAATAAGGGTGTGGAAGCTGCAGTTGCCGCTCTTAAAATGGCACAGCTCTCTAAGCAATAAGTTGTCAACATTACCAGAGTTCTCTCCTGTCTCTATTGCGTTTCTTGTAAAATCAATGTATTTTTATGTTTTAAGGAAAACCTATGTTCAAAGCAAACCTTTTTAAATTGAATCGCAACAAGCGATACAATTACACGCCCCGTTATTATGAAGGTAAAACGATTGAGAACCTTTATGATTTCGACTCAAAGTTCAATAAGTACCGCGAAACATATAATGCAAACGATCTCGGAAAACAATGGGGAGATGCGCGTTTAGAAAGTAGAAACCGTGCCAACCGCAAAGTGACGCCAACCTTATTGATTATTATAGCGGTATTGACCCTTATTTTTTTATTTATTATAGATTTCGATCTATCTATTTTTTCGAACTAACTCCATGGGAGACATCATAACCTTATTACCTGATCATGTAGCCAATCAGATTGCAGCTGGCGAAGTCGTTCAACGTCCTGCGTCGGTTGTTAAAGAATTGATGGAAAATGCTATTGATGCCGGTTCGAGTCATGTCCAATTGATCATCAAAGAAGCGGGTAAACTTTTGATCCAAGTTGTCGATGATGGGAAGGGCATGAGTGTTACTGATGCTCGAATGGCATTTGAACGGCACGCTACTTCTAAAATTAAATCTGCCGATGATCTTTTTGCCCTAAATACGAAAGGGTTTCGTGGGGAAGCATTAGCATCTATTGCTGCTGTTGCCCATGTTGAAATGCTTACCCGAACGGAGGAAGATGAAGTTGCAACATTGATAAAAATTGCTGGGAGTGAAATTCAAGAACAAGAACCTTGTGTTGCGCCTAGAGGTAGTTCAATTGCGGTTAAAAATTTATTTTTTAATATTCCTGCCCGTCGTAATTTTTTAAAATCAAACACGGTAGAACTCCGCCACATCATCGATGAATTTCATCGCGTGGCTCTGGCACATCCACAAATTGCCTTTAGCTTTTTTCAAGGTGGACATGAATTATTCGATTTGCCAGCAACTAATTTAAGAAAACGAATTGTTCATATTTTTGGATCCAAAATAGATGAGAAATTAGTGCCTGTTGAAGAATCGACATCGGTATCTTCGGTGTCTGGATTTGTATTGAAACCCAATGCAGCCAAGAAAACACGAGGGCAGCAGTTTTTCTTTGTGAACGATCGTTTCATTAAAAGCTCGTTCATGCATCATGCAATCATGAATGCTTATGAGGGCTTATTAGCCGAGGGAACGGTTCCGGGATATTTTATTTTTTTCAACCTAGATCCCCAAACAATAGACATCAACATACATCCAACCAAAACAGAAGTTAAGTTTGAAGATGAGCAGAGTTTGTACGCAATTTTGCGTTCGTGCATCAAACACAGCTTGGGGATGTTTAATGTAGCTCCAACGCTCGATTTTGACCGTAATCCAAACTTAGACACCCCATACGATCAGGTTAGTCAATATGCAGGGGTGCCAAAATTAGAGGTAGATGCTAACTTTAATCCCTTTAAAAATCCTGAAGTTAGTCGTTTTTCAAAACCTAATGAAGCCAGTTGGGAAAGTTTATATGTCGAAGTTGAGTCACAACCGATTCCCAATATTTTAGAGCAGGAATTCAGTACCACAAAAGCATTCGATGCCATTAAACTTTTTCAGTTGATGAATCGGTATATCGTAAGTTCCATAGGTTCTGCCTTATTGTTAATCGATCAGCAACGGGCACATGAGCGGGTATTGTACGAACAATTTTTAACTACAATTACGCAAAAGAAAACAGCGAGTCAACAATTACTATTTCCATATTCTCTGGAATTAGACACTACCCAGCAAGTGCTTTTATCTGATTTGGAAGAGGTGTTGATTGAGGCAGGTTTTGTTTTTGAACGAAGTTCCAATGCAATAGTTGTCATCAAAGGGATTCCGGTATCGAGTTCTGAAAAAGAAATCCCTAATATTTTTGAAAACCTATTTGCTTCTTTGGAGAGCGATTTGCCTGCTGATAGTTTCAGTCAATCTGACGTATTATCAAAGTCCCTAGCCAAAACCTTAGCAATAAAGAGAGGAGTGCAGATGAAACCCGAAGAACAACAACGTCTTTTGGATGATTTATTTGCATGTAAAGAAACCCAAGTGTCTCCTTTTAATCGTCAGATTTTTGTTACTTTGACCCAAGAAGAATTAGATAAAAAATTCATTTAATGGGGAGGATTACAGACACGATAAAGCATTTATTAATCATCAACGGAATCTTCTTCCTTGCGGTTAATCTTTTGGGAGATGAGGTTTATAATTGGTTTGCATTACACTATTTCCAAAACCCGCGTTTTGAGTTTTGGCAGCCCCTTACGCATATGTTCATGCACGGTAGTTTCAATCATATTTTATTCAATATGTTTGGGTTGTATATGTTTGGCTCTCCCCTTGAATCTTTGTGGGGAAGGAAAAAATTTATATTCTTTTATCTATCCGCAGGTTTTGGTGCAGCTGCAATTCAATTATTAGTTTATCATTTCCAGTTCAGTTCGGTCTATCAAGAGTTGGTGAGTTTTGGAAATAGCAATGAAGCTATTTTTTCATGGATTAATAATTCGCCTGGGGCACAACTTGTTGGACAAGATATAACTGAAGATCAACTGAGTAGTTTTGTTCAATCGTATTACGCTTCCATGGTTGGTGCTTCGGGTGCTTTATATGGTGTTCTTGTGGCCTTTGCCATGTTGTTTCCCAATGCAGAATTGTATTTGATGTTTATTCCAGTACCTGTCAAAGCTAAATACATGATTCCGTTTATGATATTGGGCGATCTTTTCTTTGGATTCAGTTCTTTTTCGGTTGGACCAATTGCTCACTTTGCCCATTTAGGAGGAGCATTAACCGGTTTCATTATGATGCGCTATTGGAAGAAGCAACAGTTTAATAATAATCGTTGGGACTGATGAGCACATTCGATAATTTAAAATATAAATTCCAAAGGTTTACCATAGCCGAAAAGTTGATTGTATTGAACGTCGTCTTTTTTGTAATTCCTTTTTTCTTACAAACGCTTTTTTATTTATTCAATATTCCAAGTACTACCTTTCTGTCTTGGTTTCATTTATTGCCTAGTTTTACTGAGGTTCTTTTTCGCCCTTGGACGCTGATTACGTATAGTTTTTTGCATGGGAATTTTATGCATATTCTGTGGAATATGATTCTGTTGTATTTTGTTTCACGCATGTATTTAAATTTGTTTTCTGAACAACAGTTTCTTAAGAATTACCTTTTGGGTGTTCTCGTAGGTGGCCTGGTTTTTTTAATTGGGTATAATCTGTTTCCTGTTTTCAATGGGATGTATCCTCCTTTAGTTGGTGCCTCTGCAGGGGTAATGGCCATTCTTATTTTTGTTGCGACTTATACACCCGACCAAGAAGTGCGCTTGCTCTTCTTTAATGTGAAGCTTCAGTACATCGGTATTGCATTAGTAGTTGTCGATATTCTTCAAATTCCCAATGGAAATGCTGGGGGTAGACTTGCTCACTTAGGTGGAGCTTTTCTTGGATTTCTCTATGCAAAGCAACTTCAAAAAGGGAACGATATTGGATCGGGGCTGGATCGAATATGGACTTTTATAAATTCTCTTTTTACAGCAAAAAAAGCCCAAAATATGCATACGGTTCATCGCTCTAAAACCGGTTCAAAGAAGAAAACCCAGAATGGTCAACAACAGAAAATTGATGCAATTTTAGATAAAATAAGCACCTCTGGATACGAAAGCTTGACACAGGAAGAGAAAGACTTTCTGTTTAGGGCAGGTAAAGACAATTAAACGAATGGCTCCCCAATGAAACTTAATTTTTTTGAAAAATTAGTGCTATTTATTAATGCTTCACTATTGATTTTTCAATTGATGTTGATGGGGAGTATACCCTCTTTTTTTGAGTTCTCCCTAATGAATTTATTTGTGCCGGCTGTAGTATTAATTAATATTGGATTCTTTTTGTTTTGGCTTTTAAGAACCAAATGGGTCTTTCTCTTGTTTATGGTAGCCTTTCTAATTGGTTATGCTGAGTGGGGTCTTTTGTATCAATTCCCGAGAACTGTGGTCCATGCAAGCCCCAATACGATCAAGGTTATGACCTATAATGTTCGCCTTTTCAATCGTTACGATTGGATCAAGAATAAAGATATCCCAAAGAGTATTCAGTATTTTGTTAAGCAAGAACAACCCGATGTCATCTGTTTTCAAGAGTATTCTAAAAACGAAGCTCCTGAATTTTCATCTTACCCTTACCAATATATCCAACCTGTTCAGCCCAATGGGAAATCCGGTATTGCAATTTTATCTAAATTTCCAATTACGGATAGTGGTTATATCAATTTTGATAATTCTACCAATAGCGGAATTTTTGCTGATATAGAGCATCGAGGCAAAAAGGCTCGCGTTTATAACTTACACCTCGAATCTTTGAGGATTAATCTCAAGGATACCCTTATAATCAACAGGAATTCTGAAGGCCTACAACTTAAGTTCAATCAGGTGTTCAAAAAACAATTGGAACAAATCAAGCAGTTTGAAGCGGTAGATGTTGAAAACCAACTCCCTTCAATCATCTGTACTGATTTAAATAATTCTCAATTCTCTTCCATTTATAGAACCTTGAAACAAGGGCGAAATGATGCGTTTAAAGAATCTGGAACGGGCCTTGGAACCACTTTCAACTTCTCGTATTTCCCACTTCGTATTGACTTTATTTTAGCAGACCCTGTTTTTAAGGTAAATGCCTTTAAATCGTATGACAACTATTTGTCTGATCATCTCCCAATTATGGCAACCCTAGGATGGGAGTAATATCAATCTTTTTTAAATAAGAAAGACTTTCTGGACCCAAGCAGCAGATCAAGTCAAGTGCGTTTAGATTGGGTAAAAATCCCAGCTTAGACTCAAATACCTGAATGTACTTTGGGAAGTGCATGGCAGATGTTTTTTTAGCTGAAATTAGTGCTTCCCCAGTTGGATTGTAACGGGGTTGTTTCCTGCTTATTTGTATTTGAGTGTCCAGCTCAAGCCAATCCAATATAAGGTGCAGAATATCCATGTTAAAATCGACAAGTTTCTTTTGTCTTTTAAAAAAAACAGCTTCGATTTCGTCTTGATAAAATTCAAAAAATGGAGAAGATTGATAGGCACTGGCAAATGATTTCCAATGATTTTTTTGCCACATTTCGTCGTAACTAATCATCACGTCTTCATCAAGCAAGCGAGTACCTTTATTACCTTTTTCTGTTGGAATACTAAGATTCAATAGGCCGTTTGCACCAGCTATTTGCGTACGATTGCGATAGGTCTGCTTTTGGTAGTAGGCTTGTGTTTGAATGTTGACGCATTCGTGCTGAGCAAGTACGGCTAGGGTAGCTATATTGGGTATATAAGAACTGAAGATTTCGAGCTCCACCTTTACGCCTTTTTACGTTTACGGAAATATACCCATCCTTGCCATCCTAAGAATAGTATCAATACGTAAGGAAAGAACGAAATAGGTTTTCCAGTACCACCAACGGTTGTCATTATACGATCCCAGCGGATACGCCAGTTTTTAATTCCATCATTGATCCCTTCGATACTGAACCAAACCAATACCGGTTTTCCAAGAACGTGATCCTCGGGAACATATCCCCAATAACGGCTGTCTTCTGAGCGGTGACGGTTATCTCCCATCATCCAGTAGTAATCTTGTTTAAAGGTGTAGCTGGTTGTTTCTTTTCCGTTGATGAAGATACTTGATCCATCTTTTGTGAGCAGGTTTTTTTCATACTCTCGAATGATTTTCTTGTATAACGGCAAAGTGGTTTCATTAATTTCTACAGTCATCCCAGCTTTTGGAATTAGTATGGGGCCAAAATTATCTTCATTCCAATTGTATGGAATAGCATTGGGAAAAAAGTTGGTATTGGCTCTTTTCGTAGGCGTAACTTTTTGAACAATACTGTCTACGATTCCTGTTCTTAAGATGTCTTTAGCTTCAGCGATTGTGAGGGTCAATTCTTTTTTTGCATCCAAAAGTTCTTTTGCACTCAACCTTAATTCTCCTAAAACTTTTGGAGGAATTCCGGCAGATGGAGTGATTACAACAAAATTGTTGATGTCGTCTGACAAACGTCCCAATATATAAGGTTGTAATGCATTGTATCGTTCTTGAGTTATGTTTTCAATGCGGTATTTACGGTTAAAATCTTTATAGCCTGCATTCAAGAGCTTTCTTGAAGAAACTCCTTTGCTGTTGTATCCGTAGTGGGTGTATTGTGTCTTAGCACGATCGGGAAGTATGCTTTTCTCACCGTTGATATGAACAAAACCATTGATAATTTCAAGGCTGTCTCCTGGCACTCCTACACACCTTTTAACGTAATTCGATTTTTTGTCGATGGGTTTTTGCACACCTTTTTCACGCACAAAAAACTTACGTACGGTATCGGCAGGCCAGCTAAAGACTACGATATCATTTCGTTTTACATCCTGAAATCCTGGGAGCCTGAAGTAGGGGAGTTGCGGTTTTTTTAGATAGGATCTTTTTTTAATAATTGGAATGGTATCATGAACCATTGGAAATGAAACAGCCGAAGTTGGGGTGCGCGCACCGTAATGAAACTTACTAACAAATAAAAAGTCTCCAATCAGAAGTGTTTTTTCAAGAGACCCCGTTGGAATGATATAGGGCTGAATGAAATAACTGTGTACCAATGTTGCTGCTATAATAGCAAAAAGCAGTGCGCTGATCCATTCTCCAAACCATGTTTTTGAATTAAGGTCACGATCTTTGTCGTAGGTAGTTTTGGAATCAAAATTTGGAATAAAAATATACAATCCTAGGGTTAGTATTCCGAGTAGGGTGTCGATTGATCGATTCCGACCAAAGCTTCTCAGTGTTTCTACCCAGATAACCGGAAACATCATCAAGTTGACGATAGGAACAAAAAGTAAGATTACCCACCACTTTGGCCTGCGGATGATTTGCATTAATACTACAGCATTATAAACAGGAACAAGAGCTTCCCAGCTTTTTCTTCCAGCCTTTTGATATAAGCGAAAAGTACCCAAGAAATGTACCACTTGTATTAGCAGTAAAAATAATAACCATTCTGATGCAGTCATAATCGTATGTTTAGCGTAACTCGTTTAAGGGTTAGACGAGTTTCTTGTTTTTTTGTTACAGCTTATTTGATGTCGAGTACGTCGTTCATCGTAAAAACACCTTTTTTATCTTGAATCCATTCTGCAGCAATAACCGCTCCTAAGGCAAACCCTTGACGTGAATGTGCCTCGTGTTGAATTGAAATGCTATCCACACTCGATTTATACTCAATGGAGTGGGTGCCGGGCACTTCTCCTGAACGCTCAACAGCGATTGGAAGTATGGAGTCTCCTTTGGTATCATCAATAGACCAATCGGTGTATTTTGACTGATCGAAAATTCCTTCAGCTAAGGTGATAGCAGTTCCACTTGGCGCATCTAGTTTATGAATGTGATGAATTTCTTTCATCTCGGCACTATAGCTTTTGTGTGGGTGCATCAACTTTGCTAAAATTTCATTGAGTTTAAAAAATAAATTCACACCAACGCTAAAGTTCGATGCATAGATGAAGGCAGTTTTATTTTGTAAACAAAAGCTTTCCACTTCTTTAAGCCGCTCTAACCATCCCGTAGTTCCACAAACAACAGGGATTTGTTTTTCCATTGCAGCTTTGATATTTGCTACAGCGGCATCGGGGATGCTAAAGTTGATTGCAACCTCTGCTTCGGATAGATTTCCTTGATTTTCGTTTTTATCGACCTTTGCTACGATAGTGTGACCTCTTTCGTTTGCAATTTGCTCAATGGCCTTTCCCATTCTACCGTAACCCAACAACGCTATTTTCATAGACTAAAATTTAATATTTAAAGTAAGACCGTAGTTCATGTCTGTATTCAATAGATTGGGTTCCAGTTGCGGACGCAAAGTCAATTGGTCGTTTACATTAAATTGCATCAAATGTGCTCCAACGTTCGCATCTAAAATATTCAATAAATAAAATCCCATAAAGTATAAAACGGCCAAATCTCGATATCGCTTATGGAAGTTCATCCCTTGAATCAATTGATCGTTCTGAAGAATTCGATTCGCGTATTTGTCATCGGTATAACCTGCTATCCTTCTTTTATAAATATCTCGAAAAGAATTCATTTGTTTGCTTTGATAAAAAAAAAAATATCCTG
>CBFHHG010000043.1:0-16511 GCA_965655585.1 Candidatus Arcticimaribacter sp.
AAGTGTTGTTGGTGCTGGTATAGCCAGAGCAATTGCTCTTTCATAAGAAGCTTGATTCCCAGTTGCATTCCGAATACCTGCACTTGCAAGGTCTTCTAAACTTGGAGTACCATCTTGTGCTGGATTGTCCGATTCTGCAACGATTTGTTCGATACGTTCGCCTACACTCAAAATTTTATCTTCCGAAGTACAGGAAAAAGCGATAAAAAGAACGAATAGGCTAATTATAGAATTGTTTTTTTTCATGTCTCTGATTTATTAATAAAGAGGAATGTATGGGCTCTTAAGTAAATTGTTAACCTCAGTAATTCTAAAAGTATTTATTTAGGTTTTCAACCAACTCGTTTTAGTTTATAACAACCATGAACTAAGAAAGATCATCTTTGTTATAAGTAAATGGAGTTTTACGTTTTAACGGTTTAAATAATCATTTGAATCGCAAAGTATTTGTTCAAAGGTTTTCAATCAATCTCATTAGCACATAAATAAGGTAAATAAAACTATATACCCGCACCCTAAAAAGAGTGCGAGTATGTAGTTTAAAACTTAGTAGAAATAAATGTTGTCAATGTAAACAATCTGAGTTCCATCACCATCCATGGTAAGAACTAGTTGTCCTATCTTTCCATCTGCAGAAATGTTAGCAAATTCACTTATTCCAACTGTAACCGTTACCCAGCTTCCTGTAGTTGGTTCTCTAGAAATTGCTCCTTCTAAATTTGTTGCTTGTTCCCAAACACCGTCAGTACCATAGTCTACCAATTTTAATCCTACTGCCGTAGCATTTGAAGTCCAATAATCGAAAGTTACAGTGCTTACTGACGCTATTTCAATTCTATTGGTTACATCAGCACCTAAATCAATTCCAGAAAAAGTTAAATTACTGTACTTTCTTACGTTATTTCCTGCAATTTCCTCAATAACCATTGATCCGCCCTGCCCCCAATCTGGGTTGAAAGTAGCTTCTATATCAGTATAGGTATCGCTGAATATAGATACAACACTCGCTTCGCTAATTGATGGCGCAGTTGGTGCTGTGGTTGGCGCTGCAACTACAGGGCATCCATCTGTTCCAGTCCCAGCAACAGTTGGACATGTATCGTTATAATCAAGAACCCCATCGCCATCGGTATCTGTTGTTGGCAATGAAGCACCAGCTGAACCTTCTTTTGCTAGTGTAAATGTCCACCATCCACCACCATCTTGAAATTGGATTTGAAGTATTAAGGTATTCCCGTCTTCAGAAATAGACGCAATATTATATAGGATAGATTCTTTTGCATTTGCAACATCATCTAACTCGCCTAAATTATAAATTTTTGAAATACCTAGAAAAGCTCCCTTCCCATTTAAAGTTACAGTATTAGCATTTTGGTCGTGGATCCATGTTGCCTCTGCTGAGCCATCAAAAGGTGCTTGAGCAGCTCCACACTCTTCAGCGGCCACTCCATTTAATGCTGGTTCTAACCAGGTCGCATCCCCTAAAACATTAGAAAAACTGCCATCAGCATTGAAAATGTATTGATCGTCAAATAAACAAGCTCTGGTTATTAAATCAGCAAGTTGGTTTTGCCACCATTCACCTGATCCGGCTGTTGGACCAACTTTTAGTGCTCCTGCATCATGAAATAAAACCCATGTCCCTTCTAAATCAGACGGATCGGGTGCTACGAAGGTAACTGTAAATTCTTCTGATTTGGTAACATTATCTGCACCTGTAGCAGAAGCCGTTACAACGATGGTATAGGAGGCACTTTCGTTCGGATAATCATAAGTAACGGCTGGGCCAGCTGTAGGGATTACATCATCAGTAGCCGATGATCCAAAATCTACAGAATACGATGTTCCTCCAGTAGAAGAAGGAGTCACGGTTACCACAGTACCATCACCACTTGAAACTGCAGTAAATGATAGATTTGTAATGCTTACAGATGGAGTTTTTGCTACCGGATCATCATCACTGCTACAGGCAATAATAAGACTTAATCCGAAGAGGATGAAGATTCCTTTTTTAAATAAATGTGTCATAGTTTTTGTTTTTAATGGTTAGTATTTGGGTTAGTATTCATATTCATCATTGTAGTTCGAAAGATTATTTTCGGAATAAAGTATTAATATCCAGGGTTTTGTCCCCATTTTTCAACGGAGTTTGCTAAGTTCAATTCAATCAATGGGATTGGGAAAATTTCATTTTTACCCACAGTAAAATTGATTTTTCGTTCAGCTTTTTCGCTCGCAGTTAAGGGCTCTAAATCAATAGAAGCATTGTAAGCGTCAAAGGCCTCTTTTGCTTTTCCAGTTCTAACCAAATCAAAGAAACGGTGCCCTTCTCCAGCTAGTTCCAAACGACGTTCTTTGTATATCGCTTCCAGCACATCCGATTCTCCATTGTAAGGATAGTTTCGAGAAGGGCCATTGAAGGCTCGCTCCCGAACTTGATTTAAATAATGGATTGCATTAGCACCCCCACTTTGTGCTTCTGCTTCTGCTGCCATCAACAGTACATCAGCATAGCGAATAACTCGGTAATTGTTTTGGTAGCTGACAGGGTCAGAAGAAACCGTTGGTTCGTCTTTACGAACGAGGTATTTCTTGTTGTAATAACCGGAATTCTCACGACTCAGCCCATAAGTGCCACTTGCTGGAGCCAAAATAGTTACGTCTCTTCTTCGATCTTGTGAATCGTATAATTTATATAGATTTTTGGACACGATATTAATTCCCCATCCTTCTTTGTAAACCGAACTCGGATAAGGACTTCGTGGACCGTTGCTTTGGGGCAAATAATTACCCGCATTACAATGCAAACAATCCCAGTTATTTCCTACGACACCCGTATACTGAACTTCAAATACTGACTCAGCTGAATTTTCGCCTTCGAATGTAAAAAGATTGGTGTAAGCCGAACCCTCTAAAAGTGAATATATACCGCTATCAATTAGGGAATTGAATTCAATAGCAGCTTCCGCATATTGTTGGTTGTATAAATATACTTTTCCAAGTAAGGCTTGTGCCGCTCCTTTTGTGATTTTGTAGGTTTCTTCTGCTGGTCTTGTAAGAGGTAAATTCGGAATTGCCTCCTTCAAATCGGCTTCCAACATGGTGTAAATAGCACCTACACTAGCCACTCGATCAATCGTATATTGATCTCCAAACAAAATACGGGTATTCGCAATTCGAGTAATACCATCTCGTTCTTCAACAGCCAACGGGACATTGCCAAAAAACTTTGCGAGCTCGAAAATGAAATGTGCTCTTAAGAAATATACTTGTGCAATTACTTCATCCCGGTTTTCAAATTCTGTTTTGTTTTCAAACTCCAAAACATAATTTGCTCTATTGTATCCTGCATACATGAGTTGCCAAATCAGTTGAATTTGCTCATTGTCCGAAGGTGAATGTAGCATTTTATCAATCCGTTGAAGCGTTGGTTGGTCAAAGGTATTCGGATCCCCTCCTGCAATTAAATCATCGGAGGCTGTATGCCCTACCATCACATTAAATAAGGTAGTCTGCAGCATATCATACACCCCAATCAAGGCTTCTTCATATTCCTCCTCATTATTGAAATAATTTTCTGAGTTTGGGGCTATAGGAATAATATCGACGTAATCATTACAAGCACTCATCATGTTAAAAAGAATGAAAAAGAAGGTTGTTTTGAATAGATTTTTCATTTTCTTAAAAGTTTAAATTCATTCCTACCAAATACGTTTTTGCGACTGGATAAAATCCCTTGTCTATCCCTGATCCAATAGGTTCACCTCGACCATCTGTGCCGCCTCCAATTGCAGAAGGGTCATAACCTCTGTATTTTGTAAATGTGAATAGGTTGTTTCCAGATGCATAAACCCGAAACTTTCCAATTCCAAGCTTACTCATTAGCTTATCGTTAAATGTATATCCGATCTGTATGTTTTGTACACGCACATAGGATGCGTCTTCAACGAAGTAATCAGAAAAGTTATCGTAGCTAACCGAAGAGCCGTTTACTGCCCGAGGAATGGTATTACTCGGGTTTGTATTACTCCAACGATCTAATACATAAGTCCCTTTATTTGAAAATAAATTTTTACGTTCATAATCACGAACCAAATCATTGCCTAAGGAAGCAAATGCTGAGGCGTTGAAATCAATATTTTTATAGTTAAATCCTAAATTGAACCCCATTGTAAGGTCTGGAATGGGGTCTCCAATGTAGGTTTTATCTTCAACCGTTATTTCTCCATCACCATCCACATCGACAAACTTTAGGTCGCCCGGCTTTGCATTCAAATGGTATGTTCCCGTTGGAGCATCAGCGTTTAGGACATTAATTTCTGCTTGGTCTTGATATATGCCATTGGTTTTATATCCGTAGAAGTAACCGATGGGAAAGCCAGCTTCCATTCGAGAAGTGAATAGGTTTTCTCCTACTAAGAAAGACCCGTCCTCTAAGAACCCTTCTGTACTTCCAACGAAGAGGACTTCGTTGTGAAGGGTACTGAAATTATAACTCACATTAAAATTGAAATCACTCGTAATACTTTTATTGTAGGAAACTAAAAATTCGAAGCCGCTGTTTTCAACATCACCAGCATTGATATAGGGTGGCGAGGAGCCTGGAGCTGCAGCCCCTAATATCCCGGAAACATTTGCCTGAACTAATAAGTCTTTTGTTTTTTTTGAAAACACATCTGCACTAATACTCAAGTCGTTGTTTAAAAACTTCATATCGACTCCAATATTGGCTGAAGCAGTACTTTCCCAGCGAATTTCAGGATTAGATAAGCCACCAATTGCTTTTCCTATAAGCACATCATCGGCATCTGTTTCATCATTATTGGTATAAAGAGCTTCGCCATCCAATAATGAAATATAACGATTAAGGTCAATTCGATCATTCCCTAAAACGCCATAACTCGCCCGAACCTTGAAATAACTCAGTACAGATTGGTCCTCTAAAAAATCCTCCTCTGAAACATTCCACCCTATAGATCCAGAGGGGAAATATTCAAATCGCTTTGCTGGTCCAAACTTCGAAGATCCGTCCCTTCGAATAACTGCGGACAGAAGATATTTCCCTTTAAAATTATATTGAGCTCTAGTAAAAACTGAAAACAACCTTGAAATGAATCGATCATTTCCCGCTTCAAGTTGATCTGCATTAAAGCGACTTCTGATGTTCTCAGGAGGAACATAGGCAAATAGAGCATCTTCAATAGTGTTGCGGTTATTGATTAAACCCCTACCAGATCTACCAGTAAAAAGGCCTGAGGATTCAAAAACAGATATTCCCAAAAGAGCTGTTAAATTGTGATTTTCGTTAAATGTGTTTGAGTAGGTTAGAAAGGTGTCCCAAGTATAATCGTCATAAAAGTCTAGGTTGTCTGTTAGTTCATTTCCATCATCTTTAATCACAAAAGGATCATCTTCAATTGTACCTTGTTTTCCAGAGCCATAATTGAAAACCGGTCGGAATATATCGGTAAGAACTGCCGCGTGGTTGAACTGATATTTGGTATTAAAATTTAGACCCTCCAGGAGGGTGTAATCAAGCCCAAAGGTTGCTGATATTTTATCCACACGGGATTTATTATAGGTATTTTCGATCAGCGCTATCGGATTTACAACCTCCCGAGCACTAACTAGCGTTTCACCGTAACCATTGCCGTTTGGATCTGTACTTCTAACGGCAGTAAAAGGGTCGATGTTTAAGGCGCTGTATAAAACAGATCCAATACCACCCTCAGGCAAATTGTTTTTTGTGGAATTCGTATATATTCCAGTAACTGATAGTTTCAGGTTCTTTAGTAATTCGTATTGTACATTTAATCGAGCGGTGGTTCTTTTGTAACCCGACTTGTCTAAACCTACAATTCCGTCTTGATTCAAAAAGGATGCTCCAAAAGAATAGATCAATTTTTCTGTCCCTCCGTTAAAATTGACGTTGATATTATTGATCGGTGCTACTTCAAACACTTCATCTTGCCAGTCAGTATTGGTGAGAATTGGGTTTATAAAATCATCTGTATTGAATACAAGGCGAGTGCTTTCTATAGGAATAAACCGATTCGTTCCTCCACCATTTATAGAGGCTTCGTTAATATATGATGCATAGTCATAAGCATCGCTGATGAGGTCAATTTTTTTAATTGATGTTTGAAAACCGATATAAGAATCTAAACTGACCTTCAATTTGGAGTTCTTACGGCCCGTTTTGGTTTCAATTAAAATAACACCATTTGCTGCCCGTACACCATATATCCCAGCTGTAGCATCTTTTAATACGTTTACGCTCTTAATGTCGTTTGGGTTTATAACGGATAGATCTTCAATAACATTTCCGTCAACTAAAATCAACGGCCGACTATCGCCATTGGTAGAAATTCCTCGAATCCGAATATTTAAGCCACTCCCCGGAGATCCAGAAGCTGAGGTGATGTTTACCCCAGAAACTTGCCCCTGAAGGGCTTGCTCAACTCGTACGGGGTTGAGTTTTTCAATTGCTTTTGAGTCTAGAACAGAAACAGCACCTGTAACTTCTTTTTTCTTTTGCACTCCATACCCAATTACTACAACTTCATCTAATGCAGCAGTATCGGGAATAAGAGTAACCCTCAATGACTTTTGCTCGCCAATTACAATTTCTTGAGTTTCAAAGCCGAGATAGCTGAATTGCAGTATATCGCCAGTCTTAACAGAAATTTGATAGTTTCCATCAAAATCAGAAGTAGTTCCAGCATTTTGGCCTTTCAGTACGATATTCGCTCCAATAATAGGAAGGTTGTCTTCTGAAGAAAAAACAGTTCCAGTAATTTCAATTTGCTGGGAGTACAGTGTTGTTATTGTGCTCAAACATAAAAACAGGAGAAGTTTTATATTCATTATTTGGGGGTTTTTGTGAGCTTGCAGATTATGGCTCAATGCCTACCTTTACAAGCAGCTTAAATTTAGGTCATACTGGATAAAGTGCTCAAGAAATAAACCATACAAAAACTAAACTAGTTTTTCATGACCCTTTGACTTATTGAAAATAAAGAACAAAAGCTCATCAAGCATAAAACGCTGTATTTCAATAAACAAAAACACAAAATTTAACTCTAAGCAAACGCATTGTATAGTTGATGTAAAGTGTTTTACACTGCATCAACTACTTTACATTGTGATGATATAATCTACAATTCTTTGGTCTCGAGAAAGGTTCATCTTTTTTCTAAGGCGGTAGCGTTTAATTTCAACACTCTGAACTGAGATATTGAGCAAGGGGGCAATCTCTTTTGAAGACAGGTTTAGTCGTAAATATGCACATAATCTAAGGTCATTATTGGTGAGTTTGGGGTGCTTGTTTTTAAGTATCTTGAAAAAGTCCTTATCAGCATTATTGAAAGCTTCTTCGAAATATTCCCAATCGTCATCACGTTTTAGATTCTTATTGATTTTTTTAATCAGTAAGTCTATTCTGGGTTCGGTTTCAATTTCTGATAAATCTTTTTTTATTTTATTTAAAAATTCATTTCTTCTCAACGTACTCATGGTTGCAATTACAAGTTCTCTGTTTTTACTTTCAACTACTTGTTGTAATTGTTCATTTCTAATTCGAATCAGCTCTTTTTGGTTTTCTAGTTGTATTAATGCTGCTTTTTGATTATTCTTTCTAATGATTTCAAGTTGTTCTTTTCTGTTTTTTTGTTTGTAATAGGCTCTGAGTATGGCAATGAAAATAAAGAAACTCGCTATATAGACTATATTAGCGGTGTTTGACCAATACCAGGGCGCCAAGATGGTTATTGATTCCGATTTTTTAGGCTCCGATATTTTTTCTCCAATTTTTGAACGCAGATGAAAAATATAGGTTCCAAAGTTTAGATTTTCAAATTTTATGGAGGCTTCCTCAGTCCAAGCACTCCATGCCTCCTGATATCCTTCAAGCTTGTATTGGTATTGAACGGGATAGTACTTTTGATAGGCATTGGCACTGAATTCAAAAAGAAGATTATTGTTATTGTATGCCAGCGAAATTGGTTTTTTCATGGATAAACGCAGACTATCTTTTGAGATGATTGCATCGATTTTTACGGTTGTGTTAATGGGCTTAAACGCTTTGAGGTTTACAGCAACATATCCTTCATTAGTGCCGATTAGATAATTGTCGGGATTGAGATAACCGATATGTTCAAATCCAGCAATACTTTTTCTGTTTTTCTGATCTAAATAAAAGGAATTGTGGATCAGCTTGTCACTCAGTACATCTTTTGTAAAATAATGTATTTTGTCTTTTGTTAAAAACCAAAGCCGTCCTTCCTCATCCGAAATCATCTTTCCTGTGTTGTATTGCTCGGGTTTTAGTGCGGAAGATATAAGGCTGTCTTTGACGAATTCGTTCTTTTGTTTATTGAATTGGTAAACACCTTTTTTATAGTAATAATATATATCCTCATCATAAGCTACTAGGCTTGCATTGACTCCTTTTTCTACTGAAATCATTTTCCTTTGCTTATGTACTCTATCGAGTTCATGATCAATCTCCAAGTGATAAGCTCCTTTATATTCATGTCCTACAAGAAGTACACTGTCGTTTGCAAATTCAAAAAAGCGAGAAGAAATATCAAATCCCTCTAGTTTATTCCTATACCTCCAAAGTTTTTCTTTTTTCTCAAGTATATGGATTCCGTTGTAGTTTCCTTGTAAAATTATATTTTGATTTGTGGGATGTTCCTTAAAAACCCATGACCCTTCAACAGGCCCTATTTTTCGCGCAGTCTTTCTTGTAATGACGAAGCTGCCTTTGTCGTGTCCACAGAATAAAGTTCCTTTAACCACCTGTAAGTTCCATACCTGACCCTTTGTTTCAGGAATTAGTTCATATGAATTTTCGAAATTTTGCTTTACATAAAGTCCGTGATTAGTCCCCAGATAATCATATCCATCGTGGCTTTTTGAACTGTAAACAGTTCCCAATGCCTGCCACTCTTCTTTGTATTCATAAAAGGGTGATGCGGTGTTGATGTAATTTATACCGTTGCCTAGCCCAGCCCAAATATTATTCTGATTGTCTTCGAAGAGGCTTAGAATGGTATTGTTTGATAAACCTCTTTTTTGGTTTAGGGTTTGAATAAGGTTTCCTTTTCGATCCAGTTCTATGAATCCATTTGCAATAGTACCCAGCCCTAAATTTCCGCTAGATAGCTCTATAACACTATAAAGCGTATATGCGGCTATTTTTTTTTGTGCTGGAACTATCCATGTTGTTATTTTTTTTGGATTGCTTATATCGTAAAATTGAGCCATATTGGTAACAGCTATTTTTTTGCCTTCGAGAATAAAAACCCCTAAAACAATTTGATTTTCGAAATCAGTACTGTTCCCAATCGGTTTTGATTGCCCTTTTTCAACGGTAAATAAACCTTTGTTAAGTTCTTGAAAGTATAAGTTTCCACCCGACTTGAAAGCCTTTAAAAGCTTTTCTTCTGGATCTATATAGGATACAGATTTTTCTTTTAAGTCAACAGTTATCAGTCTATCGAGGGACTGAAAAACAAGAAGCTCATTGAACTCCATAATGTTCCAAAATTGCTCATCCTCTAAGATTTCAATTTGTAGTTCATCTACAAGCGATGTATAGGATAAAACACCATTTTCTTTTGGAAGCCAATAGCCAAAATCCATATAAGTTCCGGTGTAGATTCTGTTTTTTAAGCTCTTAACAGAACGGAATATGGTACCATTTGGACTTGGGTGTAAAATCCACTTAGAACCGTTAAATTCCAACAAACCTTTGTTGTTCGCAATGTATATGTTTTGGTTAAGCCCCTGGCTTATCATCCAGTTTTGATTTCCGGAACCAGTTTCTTGAGACGTATACTTTTGTATGGGTGGAATTTCTTGGCTGTATAGTATAAGTCCGCTTAATAAGAATGCAGCAAGTTGGGGCTTGAATGGCATAAGTATCTGAAATTGAATGTGTGTTACTTCAAATGTAATTCAATTTCAGAAATTTAGGGAGACATTGGTATAGATTTATCGTTTGAATGTATGGTTTTTCCCCGTTTAAATTATCGAATTAATTCTCGTATTACGTCTCGAGCAGTCATGAGTTTTATTTTGTGAACGGAATCCTTCACATCGTTTGTTTCAATTTTTTGAACTAACTTTTCTAACAGTGCAGCAGCAGTAATTTCTGTATTCATTTTAAGGGTTTAAAAGTTCAAAGGAACCTCAATCAAGAATATTCTTGAATTGGGTTGTGCAACTATACTCAGGCTTTCGGTTTCCCAAATTCCCAGGGCATCTCTTTTTTTTAGTTTGTGTGATCCGAGGGTGGCTTCGCCTTCGATCATAAAGACATAAACACCGTTTTTTTTATCTTTTATGGTATAATGCGCTTCTTTGTGTTCCGTAAAATCCCCTAAGTGCATCCAAGCGTTTTGATGGATCCACACGCCAGCATCTTCCGGATTGGGTGATAAAATTTGATAGAATTCATTTTCCTTTTTCAAATCTCGAATAGATTTTTGATCATAGCGCGGGCTAACGTTTTGCTTGTTTGGAAAAATCCATAATTGAAGCAGGTTTATGGGTCGATCTTCATTTTTGTTATACTCACTGTGCTCAATTCCCGTTCCAGCGCTTAAAACCTGTATATCGCCCTCCTGAATCACTTCAGAATGCCCCATACTGTCTTGGTGCTCCAGGTCGCCTTTTAAGGGGAGGGTTATAATTTCCATATTGTTGTGCGGATGCGTTCCAAAGCCCCTACCTGCTGCTATATCATCATCATTTAGCACCCGTAAAGCTCCAAAATTCATCCGATTGGGATCATAATAATTTGCAAAGCTAAAGGAGTGATTAGCATTGAGCCACCCATGATTTTGGTTGCCCCGAGTCGCTGCGGCATGAAAAATAGCTTTCATATCAATGGTTTGGTATTAATTAACATTTGTAGGTACAAATATAGTTTATTTTCTTAACGATATACAACCGTTTGTGAAGGTTTCCTTTCTAGGTTTTTTTCTGATTTTTAATCATTTTTTGAAGCTGTTCATTTTTTTCATCCACAACTTTTTTTAGTTTTTTAATGTATGCTTCATCTTCTTTTTGACGCTCAATTTTCTTGTTCATCTCCGCTGTCATTGATTTATAGTCGCGATAACTTTTGACTAATAATCCAATAATAATTACAGATGCGGCAAGCACAACCAACCATTCTTCGCTTTCACTGAAATACATAAATTTGGGTATTAGGGGTTATTTTTTTCTAAGTAAAAACAGGGATAAACTGCTGAGTATGGTTCCAAGAACCAAGTAGGGGATGTCTATAAAGCTCAGCATAAAGTGCAAGTAACCTACTTCTGCAAAGCAAACGATCCCCAGAATTAGAGGGATAATTTTTAAAAATTTCAAAACCATTATATTATTTAATTAGAACTGTTTTGCCAAGATACGTAAAACCGAATTGAATAAAATCGTTTACTTTTAAAGAAAAAAAGATGCTAGCCACCTATTTCCTATTCCTTTCTTTGTTTTTACAAACTCCCGATTTTGAGGGTAATTGGGTTACAATCGACGACGAAACTGGTGTCGAAAAGTCCATAATCAAGCTGTATATAGAAAACAATACGCTCTATGGCCGCATAGAAACCCTATTGCTCGAAGAAGATCAAGGTCAGCTTTGCACCAATTGTTCGGGCTCGGAACTAAATCAACCCATTGAAGGGCTTATAATCCTTAAAGGGTTAACACGGGATGGGGAACAATGGACTGGGGGAACAATTTTAGACCCTGCAAATGGTAAAGAGTATCAATGTACGCTTACATTGAATGGAACTTCAGAATTGAATGTCCGTGGCTTCATTGGCTTTTCTTTTATTGGGAGAACCCAGCGCTGGAAGCGTATGGACTAAAGTCTACAGCTCCATTGCACTCATTCCTTGCATAAATTCATCAGCATAGCGGTCTCGGTTCTCGTCTTTTCCGATATAACTCATAAAAGTTGTTTCCCGTGAATGCCCGGTCATATTCATCAGTATGGATGTAGGAATTTTGCCAAAAAAATTGGTCGCAAAGGACCGTCTCAAATCATGAGACGTTATGATTGCATATTTTGGAAACACCCCATGTTCTTTGCGTTTTATTTTCCCATTGTATCGAAAGGCAGTTACGGGTTCATTTATCTCCGCCAAACGGAGTACTTCTTTTAAGTGTTTATTGAATTTGCAACTTGCTATTTTTTTAGGAAAATCTTGGGTTAGTATTTCAATCGCAATGGGATTTATTATTCCAACAGTCACCCTCTTTTGAGTCTTTTGTTGGAGGATATCGACATAGATTCTACCATTTTTTGCTGGGCGTATTTGTTCTGGCTTTAGGGCTAGTAAATCAGAAACTCGTTGGCCAATCCAAAAACCAACAATTAGCCATTTTTGCACATTGGCTAGGGTAGGGTTTTCAAGTTCTAGTTGGGTTACTTTTTGGAGTTCCTCAAAATTGAGGGTATGAATTATTTTCTGACTGGTTTTCTGTGAAAAGCCCGAAATGAAGTTGACATACGAATGTGTTTTCAGGCCACTTTTTTGTGCATCTAAACAAAGGGTTTTTAGTGTTCCAATTAAACGGCCGGCGTGATTTTGGCTGTACTCTTGGCTTATCAGTAGCCAGTGTTTGAATCGGTTGACCTGTTCTCGATCCAAGTCCAAAAAGGTAAGGTCCTTATTTGATTGTAGAACAAACTGTTCCCATACCCGCTGAAAACTGGTGTAATTCCGAACCGAATTGGGGCGCAAGCCCAGTTGGCCTCCAGGCCGATCTCGAAGTCCCGAAGAAGCTATAAAGCGTTTGGTATAGTCTGTTATTGTAGGCTTAGATGAATATAGTGGGGGAGTTGGAAGGGATAGGGTTGCTAACATTGTTTTTTTGGTTTCTGTTGGGTTGTTTGCGATTTAGAAAATTATTTCTGGAAGTTGCCCAACTTCATCTGTTTTTTTTGTGATTATAAGGTTATAAATTTAGATTTTTAGGGTTTTTTGAGTACAAAATGGTTACTATATATATGAAATAAAAAAACCCCCAAGCCTTGTAAACAAAACTTGGGGGGGAAATAAAAAGTTTATTTTTTTAAAAAAGCGTACTAATTAATTTTTAACGGTAGCTAACTCCGCAACGATATCAATTTGATTTGCTCCATCATCTGCAGTGTTGTTTGTATCAGCTCCAGCTACAGCAGCATAATCACCATCATCAAAAGCACCATCGGCATCACTGTCAACAGCATCGATCTGTATATTGAAAGTAGGCGATACTGCATGAGAGTAGTGTGCTTCTAACCAAAGACGTAAACTGTATATAGAAGACTGAACAAACGCTCCTTGAACTGCGTCAACTGCAGGAGTTGTCCCAGTTGCAGGTACAGCTGCTGAACCTGCAGTATATGTCCCTTGAAGTTTATTTCCTGTAACGGTCGCGCTTATAAGAGCGACAGTTTCTGTCAATGGACTAGTGGCCGGAGCTGTAAATGCGGTTAATAATACATTGTTTGTTATTTGAATTGTTCCAACGTCTGACACTGAAGAAAGATCAACAGAGGTCAATTTTGCATTGGTATCAAAGATTAATATAGCTTCTGTCGAACCATTGATATGATCATGACCAATAGTTGCGCTCTCAAGTATGGCTGCATTATTAAGGTTTAACGCGCGAATATAACCAGCTGTGGTAAATGAAGTCATTACAGCAGTTCCAGCATTTACCGTATCAATCAACCCAGCAATTGAAACTGTTTTGATTGTTGCGCCAGTTGCAGAGACAACACTTGTAACATTTGCCGCTGTTGGCGATGTATTAGCTTTCCCTGTTACATTAAGAGTTGCTAATGCTGCATACCCAGAAGCATCAAAATTTGTAGTGTTTCCTAACTCATTTATTGTAAGCGAAGTTGCAGCTGGAGCACTTAAATTCATGTTAGAACCAGATAAAAATTCAACTGTTTTGGCATCTGTAGCAGAAACTTTACTACTTATAGTAAATTTAGGTGCAACAAAATTATCTGCTGTTGGAAGGTCTAGAGTTCCAGAGGCATTACCCGTTAATGCAGGAAATGTTACAGTATCTGCTGTGATTACAGAGTTTCCAGTAAAGGTTGTAAGTTTTGGGAAATTTGCTTCCTCCGCAGATATTGTGGTTGCAGCAGCAGTAGTCAAATTAGTAGCATTAAAGATGGTTGTATCAGCTTTAGAGCTAACAGTTAAAGTACCTGTAACAGTTCCGGCAGCAAAATCAATAGCTCCAGCTTTTGGAGCTTCAATGAGAACATTACCCGATATAGTTCCAGCATATCCTAAGTTCACAGTACCTTCAGCTATTGTTAAACTCACTGTTTTTACTTGAGCAGTTCCAATGTTTACAGAATTAGCTTTAGCTAGGATTAAGGTTCCAATAGGACTTCCAGAAGAATAAACTCCTCCTGCAATAGTGGCGTTCGATATGTCAATACTTGAAACACTAGGGTGAATAGATACATCACCACCAACCGTTGTAAGTTGAGAATAATCGGCCGCACCACCGTGACCAATCGTCAGGTCTCCACTAACAGTTCTGAGTGCATCATCATTTGCTGCAGCTCCAGAAACAGAATAATTACCATCTACAAAAGTTAGATTGGATAAGTCAACTGCAACAGAAGGCGAAGAAGTGTTTGAAATAGTAACATATTGTAAAACAGTAGCTAGTTTTGCTGTAACAGCATTTACACGCGCTAATTCTGCTGCATCAAAGTTGGTTGTATTGACAGTAACACTAACAAAACCATTGACGATTACATTAGGATCGTCTGTTGCAGTACCAACTAAAGTTTCAGCATATAATAAAGTAGCGTCGTTGTTAATCGTAATATTTTGATTGATAACAGCATTAGCCTCTAACAATTCTCTAACATCAGCTTGTACTTGAGCAAGTGTAGAAGAAATAGTTCCTAGATCAGCAGCAGTAGCTACACTTGCCAAAGAAGCAGTCAATGCATCAATAGTTGTTTGTGCATCCGTAAGACCTGAAGCTAAATCTGCTAACTCTGTGGAATAATCACTAGGCTCGGGCAAAGCGTCAACAGATGTTTGAATCGCTGTAATTGCAGTTTGTAAATTTACTACAGTTGATGTTAGCGATGTAAGATCACTCTGAACTTGAGTCAAGCGCCCTTACTTCAATACTTAGCTTTACCAACTATTAAAGATGCTGTATCTTTGTAGCTATGAAAAGGTATTTGTGTGTTTTTTGTTTTCTGTTTGGATTTAGTTTTTTGCATGCTCAAAAAAGACTAGCGCGTCAACTCAACCGTTCCCTAGCTAAAGAAGCGGTTTTTAAAGGCGCCCAGGTTTCGGTCAGTGTTTTTGATTTGGAGCAAAAAAAAGAAATTGTTTCCCTGCAGTCTGATAAAATGATGCTCCCCGCTTCCACCATTAAATTAGTGCCTTTTTTAGGAGCTCTTCAAACCTTTGGTTTTTCCCTACCCTTGCTTCATTATAAAAAACAAGATGGTCGCTTTTACTTTTGGTCTTCGGGCTATCCGCTTCTAGGGCAACCAAATTACGAAAACGATGAAGTCTTTTCATTTTTAAAGAAACAAAAAGACTCGTTGTTTTACCTTCCGAGACCGATGACCTCCCCAGCTCTAGGGTCCGGTTGGGCGTGGGATGATGTGTCTTATGCTTTTTCGGCAAAAAAATCGAGTTTCCCTTTTCATGGAAATCTAGTTCAAATCATTTCTAGTCCAGAATCAGACCGTCTTCGGTTTAGTCCGCCACGTTTTGAGCAAATGATTCCCTATGCTAAGAAACAAGAGTACTACGAATTGTTGGTTAAGGATCAGGATTACCGTTTGAGTCGTGTAAAAGCAGATACGCTTTCTCTTCCTTTTACTCCTTCAGATGCACTTTTTGTTCAGTTGGTGCAAGATGCAATTGCAACTCCTATATATAAAGGATCCAAACAAGAAGTTTCTTTGGACGGATATAAAACGCTTACGACTACAAAAACCCTGCTCTACAAAGCATTGCTTCACGACAGCAACAACCTTGTTGCCGAGTCACTTGTATTGATGCTTTGCGGAACTACACAGTGGGAGTTGAACACGCAGCAAGGCTTGGTGACGTTGTATCGACAAAACAATACCCTAAAGCCCCAATTTCAGCAAGTAGATGGTTCGGGCTTGTCGCGATACAACCTTGCAAGTCCCAAGGGTCTGCTGGAAATTTTAGCTGAGATTTATGAAATGATTGGCAGTAGGAACATCAAAACTTTATTCCCTCAAGCTAATACAGAAGGAACCCTGGCCCCTTATGCGCCTCAGTACAACTTAGCATTTGTACATGCCAAATCGGGGAATCTCAAGAATAATCATGCTTTGGCAGGCTACATTTTTACTGACACCAAAAAATCTTTCAGCTTTGTAATTTCGGTTAATAATTATACGGGAGACAAAAAAGCAATACAAGCTGCAATAGGACTCCAGCTATCTCTTTTGTACAAGAAGCTTCGATAAG
>CBFHHG010000044.1:0-16087 GCA_965655585.1 Candidatus Arcticimaribacter sp.
AGAATAGAACCCAGATCGACGGATTGGAGCATAAGTGCAACCCCTGCAAAGCGAGAAAGTAAAGGCGCTTTTAACTAGTTTTACCGGTGAATTCGTATTTTGCAAAATAGCGTTCTAGCTTAAATTCATTTATTTTCATATACTTTGTGATAAGAGCATGAAATGCATCAATTTGTATATGGGGAAGAAGATACAATATTTAGATTTGTTTCCGAGAAGGCGGGCAGTTGTCATAAAAAACCCCTCTCGCTTGAGAAGGGTTTTTTTAAGAGTTTTGCTGGTTTTAGTATACCGTGTACATCGCGTTTGGAAACACCGTTGTTAGACCTTTCATTCCGCCTTTTAATAGAGGCTTCATAAGATCAACTAATTCGGTATCTTCCTGTGTTCTCCAGGTAAGATATGCTGCATATTCTTCATAAGAATCCCAATCCGAAATAACCCAGAGCGTATTTGATTCTTCATTAAAAGTAGAAACGAGCGAATTACACCCTTTGTAGTTTCTAGTTACCTTTAGCCCATAGGATTCATTTGCCATTAAAGCAAAAATAGCATCTTGCTTCCCTTCTTTAATTTTCAACTCAGCAATTACAAGTTTTTTGTCTCCTGTAGCATTCATCATCCCAGTAGCGTCAAAAAAGTCACCCTGCTGTTGAATTAAACCTGCTGCATTGAAATTAAAATAATGATAACTCTTAAGATTCAATACTTTTCCACTAGCGACATTAACACCAGTCCAAGTACCGTAAGTTCGAACACTTCCGTCCAAATTTCCTTCGTTATCTGTTCCAGGGAGCCATACGTTTGCTTCGAAACGAATTTCATCAAAAGCCATATGATAGCCTTTTAGTAGATTGCCAAATGCTTCTTTATTTAGTGTCTCCATACCGTAAGCTGCGGGCTCCATAGTCATATCATCGCTTAACAGAGCAAGTTGAGCTTCTAGATTTTCTTCACCATGTAGAACAAAAATCTTTTTTGCAGTAGCAAGGTTTTTTTCATAATTGGGATTGGTTGGTCCCACACAAGAAATGAAGGGAAGCACCAATAAGACGAATAGAATTTTTTTCATAATAAATAAATTTAGTTGTTTATTGAAAGTAATATACGATTTATTTATTAATCATAAAAATAAAAGGACACGAACCCGCGCTCTGTAAACGATTCGAATATTGAAAAAGTAGAGGTTAACTCCCACCCCAAGAGTCCTGAAAGAAAATACCTACTGCGAGTTCAGCCCATAAATACAGGAGAAGCAAAAGAAGTATTAAAAGAAAGATTGTTCTTTTCTTCATGCGGTTATCCATTTAATTCTATTTCTTCTAAGTTTCAAAATTAAAAAAACACCTACACATCAATTGCAGGTGCTTTTTACAGGTGTAAAACGATTATTTCTAATCAGAGTTTAGCTTAACGTACAGACAAAACTTTTCTCAAAATATGAGACTTTTTGAGGGTTCGGATTTCATCCATTGATTTCCAAAACTTCAAATCTTCTTCATTCATTGCTATCGCACCATTTCGAGATTCATAAATGGGTTGAAGTGAGGAAAAGAAATCGGCTGTAATATAGTTTATGGGCTTTTCCGATCCGTAATGATTCAATACTTTGTGAAGAGCCCATCCGTTTCTTATTTTCTGGTCTTTGAACATCGGTAAGAATGTTTCTATCTCCATTTTCTCATAGGCAGCAGTCTTATATGGATCTACCTCCATATAGTTTATCACGGCATAGTTTGAAGGACCGTTTTCTTCTTGAGTCCCATAAGAACCCTTAATAGAAGTGGTGACTCCATATGACCTGATGTAGTGACTCATGGCCTTTTCTAATCCGGCTTCCCAATCTTCTTTACTCACACCCTCAAGGCGTTCTATGGGAGTATTTTTTCCGATGGTTTCAAAATCCTTTACCAATGAAATATAAAGGTAAGTCGTAGTCATTGCATTGATTTCAGGGTTTATTATTTCCCACATATCCCATCCTAAAATGTCTCCATTTGCGATTCGTTGTTTGTGAAATTTTGTGAAATACGCTTTTTCAAGCTCAAGATGTTCTGCAACATCCGTATTTTTTATTTCACCATACCACATATTTAAAATGGTTTCATCGTTTTGAGCCTCAGCATTGAATAAGCTTAGAGACAGCACTAGTAATCCTAATAATTTTTTCATAAATATTATAGTTGTTTACCACAAGTTAAAAATTATTTTTGGAACAAGAAAGATTGCTCGTGCGAATTTTAACAAATTCTTTTGCCCTTTTAATTTCAAAACTGTTAGGTCTTTTGAGAAAGCGAAAAATAAGGATGGTATAATTAATTGTATCTTACAAAACACTATGAAGTAACAAACTCCCGTCCAGTAGGTCTTATAAAAACAGTAATGAATCGAACTTTAAAAAAACAGTCCAATCGAATTCTGGGATACCTTCCTTTTGTATTGTGCTTTATACTTTTCATCTTCAGTAATACTCTACGGACGTTTACCTTTTGGAACGGAGGGGTACAATTACTTCTTTTTTTGTTCGTTGTTTGCATCCCGGCATACAAAACCAAACGCATGTCCTATGTAGATATTGGATGGCCCTGGGGGTTGGTTTGCATTGGCCTGCTTGTATTGTTTTTAGGAGAAGGCTATTGGCTTCGAACTTGGCTCGTTGGGGGTATGTATTTGTTTATGGGGTTGCGTATGGGTGTTGGAGCTTTGGTTTTGTGGAAAAAGGGACATTTAAACACCGAGCTTTCACGTTATCAGTTTCAGCGGAAACGCTGGCAAAAACAGGGGTATACGAACGAAGGCCTTTCCCTGCAATACGAAATCATGATTCAATGCTTTGCCAACATTACCTTTTTGGCATTACCAGCAATGGTACAAGCATTTAACCCTAATGAATTCATTTCTCCCATAGAAATTATTGGCTATGTCCTTTGGTTTCTGTTTCTTATTTTGGAACATATTGCTGATTTGCAAAAACAAAAATTCTTAAAACAATCATATTCAGAAGGTAAAAAAAGGCAAGTCTGTAAGGTCGGTTTATGGAAGTACACCCGCCACCCAAATTATTTTGCAGAGTGGATGGTTTGGAATGCACTTATAATTGCATCGTTCCCCTCCCTAAAAACTTATTTTACAAACGAAGGCACTCTTATAGGTTTTGGTATTTTGGTAGCATTACTCAATGTGTCTCGAATTATGTATACCACTTTGGTTTATTACACTGGAGCAGTTCCTTCCGAATATTATTCTGCCCAGAAACGCCCGGATTACAAAAAACACCAACAAACCACCAATATGTTTTTCCCCGGGAAACCCAAAGAAGAGCAAAACATTTAAAAAACACATATGAATCCATCAAAAGAATTTGACATTATTGTCTGGGGAGCTTCTGGCTTTACCGGAAGACTTGTAGCTGCTTACTTATTTAAACAATACGGTACCCAAGGCGATCTTAAATGGGCTATGGGGGGTCGAAGTCAAGAAAAACTAATTGCGGTTCGTGCTGAGGTAGCCGATGATTCGGTGCCGATAGTTTTGGCGGACAGCAATGATGAAGCGAGTTTAAAAGCCATGATTTTGCGTACCAAAGTAGTTTGTACTACAGTGGGTCCCTATGTTTCCTATGGTTCCAAGTTGGTCGCTATTTGTGTTGCGCATGGTGCACATTATTGCGATCTAGCGGGTGAAGTGCAATGGATGCGTCAAATGATCGATAAGCATCATGAAGAAGCTCAAGCCAATGGGGTTAAAATTGTTCATACCTGCGGCTTTGATTCCATTCCATCCGATATGGGAGTTTACTTCACTCAAAAAGAAGCTTTAGCTCAAAAAGGATTTGGTGCAAAACAGATTCGCATGCGAGTAGCAGGAATGCGCGGTGGTTTAAGTGGTGGAACATACGCAAGTTTGAGTAAGGTTTTGGAAGAGGCTATGCAAGACAAAGCCAGCTACAAAGTTTTGACGAATCCCTACGGTTTAAATCCGGCAGACCAACAAGAGGGGAACGATCGGCCTGACCTAAAACAAGTAATTTTTGACCCTACATCCCAAAGCTGGATTGGCCCGTTCATTATGGCGGGAATCAACACTAAGGTGGTACGTCGTTCCAACGCCTTGAGTGGATATGCTTATGGGAATGATTTTCGCTATGACGAAGCAACCATGAGTGGGAAAGGATTTAAGGGAAGAATAAAAGGCATTATGTCTGCACTTCCTTTAGTGCTTATGACGGCAAAGCCTGGATCTGTTTTAAAGCGTATTGTCAACAGAATGTTCCCCAAGCCAGGAGAAGGTCCAACTCAAGATCAAAGAGAAAACGGATTCTTCAGTCTCCGATTCTATGCAACCTTAGAAGATGGATCTACGGCATTAGGAAAAGTAACGGGCGATAAAGATCCTGGTTATGGATCAACGTCTAAAATGTTAGGCGAAGCAGCAGTATGCTTAGCCAAAGATTCTTTACCCGAAATCAGTGGCGTTTTGACCCCATCGGTTGCAATGGGTGACGCCCTTTTGGACCGCTTGGAAAAACATGCAGGTTTAACCTTTAGTTTTAAATAATAAATTAAAAAATCACTTAGTTCCTTGAACGGAATCCAGAATTATATCAAGAAAAAGAAGTTTGTGAAAGCGGGGCAGTTGAGCCCCGCTTTCAGTTGTGATCCACTGTTCCCAACTAGCTGAAATGCCTGGAACCGGAATAATTTGAACCCACATTTGATAGGAAGTTGGGATTCCCTGTTCATTCAACTGCCATAAATATGAATCTCCTGGGGTAGTACCACCTGAAGTGTATGAAACCAACAATGCTTCGGAGCCATTTTCTTGTGTTACCAAGCGCCGCTCTACTCCAGCATCAAAAACTTTATAAGGTGCGACCAACCAAAAAGAATCGTTATTGAAATAAGCCAATGCTTTCTTGATCAACAGCTTTTTGTCTGCTCCCAAAGTAGGTTGCCCCTGGACTGATACGGTTGAATTGTCTTGGTTTTTAAGATCCAATTGAACAACCACATCATCCCATTGAACAGAACATAAACCACGGTTTTTATACCATTGATAATGATGTTTTCCCCTGAATGACCAAGCTAGAAATTGAGTTTCTTTATAGGCTTCATAAGCCAAAGCGTCTAGCATTTTTTGGGCCAGCCGATCGGCAGCTTCACCTTGTTTACCCGCTGGAAGCACTTCGCTGTATGTGAAGTAAAACAACCAACAGAACAGTACGAGGAGGCTAATGAGGCTAAGCGATGTAAACACTACAATTTTGAATATCTTTTTCAACTATTTTTTTTCAAAGATAGACCGATCGAACGAAGTCCATTTCAATTTTTAAAAGAATTTCAGATCAGAATTTTTAAAATGCATCACTAATTTTGGAGGCTCCTTTTAGGGTAGTATGCATGAATTCTTTTGCAAAGGCAAAAGCTTTTTTTCGTGCTGCTGGATTGCCACCGATATCTACTCCCTGTTCTACACAAAACATAAAACCAAGTTTTTGAAGTAAGGGCGACGACATTGGGAGCTGAAAATAGTTCATAAGAACATCACCATCTTCGGTAAGTGTAAAGAGACAATCTTTAAAACTATAGCCTTTTTCATTTCTTGTTACCGGTGTTTCACTATCAAAAGAATGATGGGACTCCGGGTAAGCGGTAAGTGCAATGTTTGCTTTTCCTTCTAGCTTGTTAATTAAATTTGAACATGGAGTTGCTGGAGTCCAATTGTCTTTTTCCCCAATTAGGATGTGGATGGGTGCCTGAGTAAACGTCAAATTTTCGGGATTGATAAAACAAGGAGGATAAAATGCCAAATGGGAGGCAAAACGTACGGATGTTGTAATTGCATTTTTCACGGGCATCCATCCAGAAAATAGGGAAACGCCACCCCCTAGGCTCCAACCCGTAATAGAAACTTTCTCTTTATCTATGTTGGGGTGTTCGGCTAGTTTTTCTAAAGCCCGATAAGCATCCAAAATGATTGCAGCGATGGTTACTTCGTCTTGAGAACCAACCGTAGAAGTTATGTCGCGACTTTTAAAGCTATTGAGCTCAAAGGTTGCAAACCCATCTTGTTGATACATTTCCATATATTCAAGGTGGTGTTTTCTCCACCCCAAACTTCCAGCAACTCCAATTATTAAAGGGTATTTTTTATCGGGATGTAAGGAATCTATGGGAATACTCAGTTGGCCAAAAACGGTTTGTTTTTCTTGAGCGTTTAGATTCAAAATGATATCGCTTAGCGAAAAAGGATTTGCGCTTTCGAAAGTAACCTCTTGTTTTACAACTTGTGCATGGAGAGGAATGTAAAAAAACAAAGCCAGGATAAAATAAAACGAGCGTGTAACGATCATAAAGCAAGTGTGTTTGAGTAGCTTAAGATAAACAATCTATCTAAGATGCCCCAGCTGATTAGCGCCCGACTTTTTTTTAGCACAAATGGTGTTCAGATTATTAATACATTTATAAAAAACATCGATATGAAAAATGCATCTGTAGTTTCTTTTTTCTTGCTTTTGGGCTTAATATATTTTAGTTTCTATAGTCTTATGCCTCAAACGATATCGTCGTTAACCGCTCCAGAAGTAGAGTTTTCAACCGAAAGAGCACTCATTCCACTCAAAGCAATATCCAAAGCTCCCCACTATGTTGGTACTGCGGAGAACAAGCGTGTCCGGGAATTTTTAATTCAGTCGCTACAAGATCTAGGTCTTTCTCCAGAGACCCAACAAGGCTATGTTTTAAATGAAAGACGCGGGCGGATGAATCAACCCGTAAATATTATAGCCAAAATTAAGGGTTCTGAACCTGGCAAGGCCCTTCTTATTTTTTCTCACTACGACAGTGCCTTAACTCCTTCTTTTGGTACAAGTGATGCTGGAAGCGGAATAGTTGCTATTCTAGAGTCCCTTCGTGCGTACCAAGCCAGTGGTAAACAACCCAAAAACGACATCGTCATTTTATTTACAGATGCTGAAGAAGTGGGACTTGTAGGTGCCAAGCTTTTTGTTCGTTCCCATCCATGGGCCAAAAACATTGGCTTGGCACTCAATTTTGAGGCTCGAGGAAGTGGAGGGCCAAGTTCTATGATCATCGAAACCAATCAGGGAAATAAAAACCTCATCAAAGGGTTTGTGCAAGCCAATCCCGAATTTCCAGTCGCTAGTTCGCTTTTGTATAGCGTCTATAAAATGTTGCCCAATGATACTGATTCAACCATCTTAAGAGAAGAGGGAGATATCGATGGTTTGTTTTTCGCCTTTATCGACGATCATTTTGACTATCATACAGCAGGTGATAATTTTGAGCGGATGGATCGAAACTCCCTCGAACATCAAGGAAGTTATCTAATGCCTTTGCTGCATTATTTTGCCGATGCAGATTTAGAGCAAGTCAAAAGCGAGGAAGACTATGTGTACACTAATTTTCCCATCCTAAAAATGATTGCTTATCCGTTTAGTTGGGTCATGCCCTCGACCGGTGTTGCAATTCTTTTATTCCTAGGGATTTTCTATTGGGGGTTTAGAAAAGGGAAATTAAAATGGCGTTCTATATTGAAAGGTTCGGCTCCCTTTTTATTGGCAGTTTTGGGGGCTCTTTTTGTTGGCTTTTATGGATGGTCAAGTTTGCTTAAACTATATCCACACTATCAAGAAATTCTTCACGGGTTCACCTACAACGGTCACACCTATATCGCACTCTTTGTTTCTTTATCGCTTGGAATAGCTTGGTATATGTATGCTAAGTTTCAAAAAGAAATAACGCCTGCAAATCTATTTGTTACGCCCCTTTTGATTTGGTTACTCATTAATATGCTCCTTGCCATTTACCTCAAAGGAGCAGCTTATTTCATCTTCCCTTTTTATTGTGCATTGTGCTCCTTCTGGTTGCTTTTAAAACAAGATAAGATGAACCCTATCGTACATTTGGTATTGGCCATCCCAGCAGTAGTATTATTCAGCCCATTAATTCAAACCTTTCCTGTTGGCTTGGGTTTAAAGACTATAGTAATCAGCACTGTTTTTACTGTTTTACTTTTTGGATTACTTCTTTCATTTTTGAGTGGCTATACCTACAAAAAACACTTAGCTCAGGGCTTTGTTTTACTCGCTTTTGTCTTTTTTGGACACGCACATCGTACCAGCGATTTCAATGAAAATCGTAAAAAACCAAATAGCTTAATGTATTTCCAAGACCTTGAGACTCAAAAAGCTTATTGGTTAACGTACGACACCATATTAGACGATTGGACCAGCTCGTATCTTGGGACAGCACCCAAAACTGCAGCTACCGTTGTAACGTCTGCAGCTAAAAGCAAATACAATTCAGGATATACCTTCGCAGCAGAGGCACCTGCCAAAGTAATACCGCATTATCAGTCAACAGTAATTCAAGATACGCTTGTTGGAGACCAACGTACAGTCACTTTTAAATTAATTCCTGAAAAAAAATCAAATGTTCTCCGACTATATGTAGATCAAGAACTGACGTTTACTTCCCTTGCATATAATGGGGTAGCGGTTGAAAAGAATTTGTCTTATACCGAATCCAATAACAGGCTTCTTACGTTCTATGTGTATGGAATGGATGCACTTGAAGTTTCGTACACAATTTCAAAAGAACTAAACCCCACGTTTACACTCTTAGAATACTCTTTTGATCTGATGGACAATCCCTGGGTTGAAATGAAGGCACGAACCCCCAACATGATGCCCAAACCATTTGTGTTTAATGACGCCCTAGTCATAAAACAAAAAATCACTCCGCATCGGAATGCATTGGAGTGATTTTTATAAATCTTGTACTGTTTTTATAAGCTAGTGCCTACCATTTACCCATCATTACGCGTGTAGAAGACCGGATTAACTTTGTCTCTCCTGTATTTTCCCAGTATTCTTTCCAAGCTGCCTTTGCAGCCTTGTTGTTTTCTCTATAGCTTCCTGAGCTCATTGCAGTTTTAAAATCATCAACTCCAACAAGAACGTAGTGGGTTTCTCCATCTGGGCTTCTTCCTAAACCAACGCGTCCAAGTGTTATTCTTCTGTCACTAGGACTGTATTTGCTGTGATACTTTGTAAAGGCTTTAGCAAATTTCGCTTGATCTTCAATTCTCATCGAATAAAGGTTCTGAATGGGATGAGATCCCGGCTCTCCAAAAGACACTACACTGTTTCCAGCTGCTGAAGAATAATCGTTTGTATATCGACCCATTTTGGTCAGAAACAACTGCCATTCAGCATTAGTTCCCATTTCGTATTGTGCTCCAATCGCATCAAGACTTCCCGTGAAAATGAGCGAATGAGAAAAGTTTATTCCGTTATCACTGAAATGATTTTCGAATAAGAAAACAGAAACGCCAGCAGCTTTATGGCCTTCTACTCCAAAGTAATCTCCAACAAGTTTTCCAACAATTTCGACATCTTCAGTAGCTACCGTAAAATTGTAAGCCGTCCAGTGGTATTCTTGAGCAGATAGAAATGTTGTGCACAATGCAAATACACCTAATAGTAAATTTTTCATAATAATATAGTTTTAAATCTTCTCGAAGTTACAGATATAAAACAATAATTGCAAATAACAACTTAAATAAATAAAGTAGTCTGCCAAAAAATATAGCCGTTTAAAACCATATAAAAAAGAGAAGGAAATGATTGAACCCAGCTGTCTTTTATTCTTAAACGAACAGCAAATCCGAGAAGCATTAAAATACTTAACCCTAGAGAACTAATCGACCAAATCATGTTGCTTTGACTAGCAAAAAGTAGTCCAATAGCACCGACTATTTGAAAAAATCCAGTTGTTGTTCTAAAGCGCGCAAGTTGGTAGCGTTGGAATTCCAATACCATTTTGTTACTAAAAAAACAGCTGAAACCGAAGCCTAAGAAAGAAAGCCCAGAAAAATAAGATAACCAGTAAATTGGAGACATTTACAGGAGGTTCAATTGACCAGCAACAAGAAATAAAGAAAGGCATAACAAGCTGAAGGCTGGTAGGTATTTTTGCATCGGATTGCGGACGCTAAAATGTGCGTAAAGCGCACAAAGCATTAAAAACGCAATAACCCCAGCAGGAACTAGAATGAGTGTAGGATACCAAATACCTGCAATCAAAAGTGTCGCCATTGCTATTTTTGCAGCTCCAACCAAACTTCGGATTAAATCCGATAAGCCGTATTGTTTGAATTCGATTACAATATTATCGAATCTAAAGACCCAGACAATAAGGATAGATACTGCAATTACGATTTGAGAAAGGGTGGTTACTAATTCCATTTTTTTCTTAAATATAATAAATATCTACTGTTAATGATACAATTAACTGTTTTTAAGAACACTTAATCTAGAAAATTGAATGGATGCAATTAATCCGAGAGCAGCAAACAGCGCTAACAGCATAAAAACCTCTTGATGTCCAACAATCCCTAGAGATCGATCTAATAAATACCCCATAATTGGCCCCACAAAAATATCGGGCGTATATCCCACAACCGATATTAAACCGACTGCTGTTCCGGTTATTGCTAAAGGAATTTTACCCTCTTGTAAAACAGCAAAATACAATGTTCGAATGGCATAGGTGCCTGTCGCGGTGATGACTAAGGATAGGAAAAATAAAAAGTTCAATCCCGACGAAACAAGTCCAGAAGCAAAAATAAGTGCCCCACTCAACAGCACAATAAAACTGATCATAATCCACAATGACCCACGAGACTTGTCGGCCATCAGACCAATTGCCACACAAACAATAGGTCGAACATACAATTGGAACGTACCAACTTGGGCGGCTTCTACTTCATCAAAAAGCATGATTTCGGAGGCGTACAAAGAAAAGATATCGGTAAGTTTATAACCTACATATGCAGATAGTACAATCAGCATCAACCACCATACCGAAGGAATCATCAAGACCTTTTTAATGTTTTCAAAAGAAGAACTAGAGCTGTTGATGGGAGTACTGATTGCTTTTGAACTGTTCATAAAAAAGAACACAAGTACCCCAATAACAAAGGCAATTGCAGTTGCAAATAAAATCACGTAACGAAAGGCATCTTGACGTTCAACCAGGATAGCCGTAGCAACATTACTTGGCAAGATTACGGAAAAAATATAAACACCTATGGCGCCAATAGTGGCTGCAACAAATCCACGACCCCCTTCTAAAAACCCAAAGGCACTTCCTTGTTTTGTTGTGCCTCCCCAAACTCGGGTAGCTTTGATCATGGCCCCCCAAAACAGAAAAATTGTAGTAAAACCCCAATAGCCATAGATCACTTGTAATGTGCCAACCGAAGGAAAGGTTGATAAGGCTAAACCTCCCAGTGCGGTTAGCAATAAAGATCCAGCGATGAGTTTCCTCGGAGAAAATTTATCTGCAATAGCTCCTCCGTATAAATAAGACAAAAGGGCGACGGTTCCATAAATCGAAAAACAGCTTCCAAGCTCAAGGTTGGTCAGTTCAAATACATCTAAAAAGGTGGGTCTAAAAATCCGAGGCAATACAAAGGGTAAAATAAAGATAGATTCACCCGCTAGAATAAGTAGAATGATTTGAGCAATAGAAGCGTTGGATTTTTTTGCGTGCATGCTAGAATTTGATCTTGTAACAAGGTAGACAATTAAAAATCGAATCGTACTTGTAAGATGGTCTTTATAAACAAGAATATTTGGCAACTATAAGCCCATCCGATTTTTGAACCTCTAGGATTCTGTCGAATCCTCGAAGATGAAAGTAAGCAAAATCAGAACCTTGAATCAAGATTGAAGGGTAGGAATAGTTTCTGTTGTAGAGCAAATAATTCCCGACTTGTGGCTCCAAAACAACTCCATCATGATACGCTTGGTTGTAGTTGTTGAATGTAATGCCATCACATAAAAAGGTTTCGGAAGCAACAGCTAATGTTCCAGAAACTGTTGAGGTTTTATAGATGTTACTCAAATATATTGGTCCCGTTTTGGGTGGATTAAAATTAACTATATTATTCACTTGAACCGAGGAAGCAGTGTTGCTTGCAGCATCAAAAACACTATTTAAAGTGGGGAGTATGGTCAGAACTTCTTTGCCCGACATGGGCAAACCAATCAGGGGTAGGGTTAAATCAAAAATTCTATTCCCATAATTTACTATGGAAGAAGGGTTGATGGAGCTTAAACTAGCTACACTCCCGTTTTGAACTAGGAACAATTCAAAGTCTGTATTGAGCATAGGATTACTGGCTGCATCGGTAAATATTGTTTCATTGAAAATGACACGAACTGTAGTGTTATCATCTGAAATAGAAGAACTTACTATGTAGGGGTCTAACTTATCATTTAAGTAAACTTGATTGGTCCCATTGACTTGGTTTATCGCAGCTACTCCAGCACAATTAAATACAGAGGCAGGACCCGTTACTGGATTTACTGAGATCAACTCATCTCCATCGGCAACTCCGTTTAAGGCTATTGTAATTTGATATTTTAGTTTCGCTGCACTATTGTCAATCGGAGTACCATCATCCCAATACCATCCTCCTGAAGGCTCTGACCAATCATCCGCACTTGGATATTGGCGTAGCCCAATCCATGTGTTTGCGGTACTTGCACTATGGTTATTAAACAGAAAGTCAAATTCTTCCTGTGAATTGTAAACTAAAAGATCAGCAGGTATCCCTAGAACAACTCCAGCTGCGGTAGCATCTGCTTTGGTATCCGTCCATGTTTTTGCTGTATTTGCTCTATAATAGTTATGGGCACAGGCAGAACCTTCAGGATAGGTAGCAAACCACGTATATCCAGTAATAGTTTGAGAAACCGTATTGATCACCTCTAATAAACCATTTAATGTCTGAGTGTTGGGTAAATCATTCATGGTACTTCCACCGGTATGTTGAGCATAGTTTTCAGTGTTATCTCCAGCGCCTGCATCGTTTGGTTCGCCTGCATTCCAATTTGGATTAAAATTAAAATTACCTAGCTTGGTTATCGTTATAGGAGTATTGGAAGCAAGAGTAGCATTTCCACCATTCAAAGTCACATTAAAATCAGTAATTTCTATACAAGTAGGCGTACTACATCCTGCAACTGAAAAAATCTCCTCATCGAATGTAAGATCAATTCTTAAATTATTATTGGAGATACTGGTTTCAGTTACGCTCGAAAACTGTGCCTGACCGCTAATTCCGATCATAAAGAATATCAATGAAGTTACCCTTAAAAAAATAGTGTTACTTGGTCTCATTTTCACCTGAAAAAAATATAGTAGCTGCCTTATTGCACAAGAAAGTTTCGCTTTAATTCAAAGATAAGCATTTTTAATACAGTTGACTAGAGCACTATTTTAAAAAACTCTTCTTTATTCCCGCTTAGCACATGGATTTTAAGCGTCCAACTAAGGTGCAATTGCTGGGTTATCAGATGAAAAAATCAGTACCATCCAATGGTCTATGCGTCCTTTGCTAGAGGTTGTCGTATCTACGGGACCTAAGCAATAGTTAGGTCAGAGTACAGAATAAAAAAACCCTGCCGAGAGGCGGGGTTTTTTGTTTTATAAGATTGAAAAGTAGGCCTCTTATTCAGGAAGTGCTTTTTGAAATTGATTCACTGCACCAATTTTTCCATCAATAATACGGAAGCTTTCTTGTGCTTCGATTCCTGTTTTGGTTCCGTCTTTAGCGGTTGTCTCTTCTTCCGTCCAAAGCAATACCCACTCATCTCCCGTTTCATTGACTACTGGGATCCATACCGCAGGTTTTATAGTAAATAAGTTGTTTTTTAAATAAGGCTCAAACATGGTAGTGAAATCCTCAATACCTTTAATTTCACTTCCATTGCCAGCAGAAATATAAATTTCAGGGTGAATCAAGGCTTTTATAGCATCAAAATCATTTCTTTCAGCTGCTTTTTGAAGATCCAAAATGATCTTTACGTTTTCTGGATTTCCAATGCTCCAATCACTAGAATAGGTCGCTTTATATCCGTAATCAATAGCCTGTGTATTCATAGCACCAATTTCTGCCATGAGGCTTGTAGGGTCAAAATAGTACATTGCTGTAACGATTTTATCTTCCTTCCATTGGTAGGCAAAGTGACCAGGAATTTTATTTTTCGATCCAGTAAAATTACCTTCCCCATTCCATAAAGCCCAAACCATGGTCCATTGTGATCCATCCTCATAAAGTGCAGTCTCGGTGTTTATCCAGCCCCAGTTGATGTCTTTGTATAACTGATGATGGAGCTTAAAACCATTAATTAACTCTTCTTTTGTTGCTTTTTCAGCAGAGCCTAGATATACCGCAACACTATCGACCATTAGGCTTTCAAACAAACCAAATTCGTTCGCTGCGTAGTCCATTTGCAATTTTTTGATAAGCTCTGCTTTATCATCATAGGTTATTTTCCCTGTACTCTTAGGCCCTTGAGCCGATACAAATCCTCCAAAAAGAAGAATGGCAATAAATAATTTTTTCATTTCATTTTTTTTAAATAATTATAGTTTAAATCACTTGTCAAAAGCAATATATAAATATATAAAATTTATACGACTCCTTAATAACTTAGAAAACATTAACCTATATTTAAAAAAAATTACTGCCTTATGAAAATGATTATCCAAAGAATACTTGCAATAAGTGCAGTTATCGTGTTGAGTATAGCACTTAATTATGCAACAACCCAAGATATTATTACTGCAGAAGCTGCTCAAATTGGATTTCAAGTATTGTTGCTTATATACCTGATTCAGTTGGTTGTTTTTCTTATTTCTTTTGCTTTAAAGACAGAACACTACTACGACCTAACCGGAGGGATTACTTATATAAGTGTCATTGTATACACTTTATACCAAAAACAACTCTTAGGTACCTTAGATTTTAGATCGATTCTTCTAGGTGTTTTAATCTTAGTTTGGGCCATGCGGTTGAGTTCCTTTTTATTTCTAAGAATCAAAAAAGCAGGGAAAGACCGACGCTTTGATAAAATCAAGACCAATTTTACACGATTTATGTTGGCCTGGGCACTTCAGGGTTTTTGGGTTTTTATGTGTACCCTTCCTGCCATTACCGCAATAGCTTCGGACTCCAAAACAACGGATTATTATTTAATTGGTGGTGCGGCACTTTGGCTCTTTGGTTTTATAATGGAGGTCATTGCAGATCGACAAAAATCAGCCTTCAATCAAGACCCTAAGAATAAGGGACAATTCATCGCTACTGGCTTATGGTCCATATCAAGACATCCAAACTATGTTGGTGAAGTATTGCTTTGGACGGGAATTGCGGTCATCGCTTTGCCAACCTTCAGTGGACTACAATACTTGGCGCTGATTTCTCCGATCTTTACTTATCTTTTACTCACTCGTGTAAGCGGCGTAAATCTCTTAGAAGCAAGTGCCGACAAAAAATGGGAAGGCAACGAAGCCTATGAAAAGTACAAAGAAAAGACTCCCGTTTTTTTCCCCTTCGTATAGTCTTTATTCACCATATTCAGCTCTTTAATGGGTTTTTAAATGGGAATTTTACGAACCAAGTTAATACGTTAATACCCTAATATACAGCGCATTAAGACTTGTATTTTCATCGATCAAAATTTAATTTCAAAATCCTTTTATATTTGATTTAATTGGTACATTTGGATCAATATATATAAACAGAATTAATACAGAATTGCCATGTCAAATAGTTTTTTGAAGTCACCTACCCCTATAAACGAAGCTGTAAAATCATACGCACCAAACACGCCAGAAAGAGCTGCTGTTACGGCAGCTTATGACCAATATTTTTCTGAAAAAATTCATATTCCAATGAAGATTGGAGGAGCAGAAGTGAATTCTCAGGAGACGGCAACCATGCACCCGCCACACGACCACAAGCACAGTATGGGAACCTACAGTTTGGCTACTGAGGCACATGTGGAGCAGGCAATTGCTGCGGCTTTAGAAGCGCGTAAGACTTGGGCATTAGTTCCTTTTGCAGCCCGTGCTGCAGTATTTCTAAAGGCTGCAGATTTAATTGCAGGTCCGTACCGCGCTCGTATTGCAGCGGCAACAATGATGGCACAATCCAAAACCGTGCATCAAGCGGAAATTGATTCAACCTGTGAGTTTATCGACTTCTT
>CBFHHG010000045.1:0-1958 GCA_965655585.1 Candidatus Arcticimaribacter sp.
CGCGGCTACAAGGTGGGGCTCAAAAACTTCTGGCTGACGAATGGTCTGACCATCTCCAACGTCAATACGATGGGGCAGCCGATCTGCTGAAATTACCACCAACGGAATGTCGCTATAAAATGCTTCAGATACGGCTGGATAATAATTCAATAAAGCAGAACCAGAAGTACATACAAGTGCTGCAGGCTGTTTCAATTGTTGTGCAAGACCCAGGGCGAAAAAGGCAGCTGAGCGTTCATCCACAATACTGTAGGTCTTAAAGAAACTGTTTTGTGTGAATCCTTGAGTTAAAGGAGCATTTCTTGAGCCGGGTGAAATAACAATGTGTTGGATTTTTTTTAATGCACAGAAACCAACAACAGTTTGTGCTAAAGGGATTTCAGAAAAAGTTTGCTCAGGGGATTCTTTCATTGCCAAACAAAAATACAAAACGCCGAAGATTGAAGGAAGTTTATTGTCTTTAAATTACAGTGCTTTGCAAAAAGTTTTTGCCTTCCGCTGTGTTTCCTGCCATTCATTCATGGGATCACTTTCTGGGGTTATTCCTGCACCAACAAAAACATTATAGCCTTTTGAAGTTAGTTCTGCACAACGCAAATTAACAAACAAGTCTGCATTAGAATTGCCATCGAAGAGGCCTAAAAAGCCTGTATAAAATTTTCTGTCATAGCCTTCGTTTTTTAAAATAAAAGCAGTGCTTGTATCTTTTGGAACTCCTCCTACAGCAGGAGTAGGATGCAGCGTTTTTACTACTTTAGCGATGGATAATTCTGAACTTTCGGCCTGTATATCCGTCTTCAAATGCCACAACGCACCCGCCCGAACTGATTCGACAGCGCTAACTTTGGTTTTTATAGAGGGAAAAGTAGTTTTCAATGCAACTTCAATCGCCTCGGTAACCAACTGTTGTTCTTGAATTTCTTTTCTTGTCCATACGGCTTCTTGACCTTTATCTGCAGCTGAAGTTCCAGCCAAAGCAATGGTGTGTAAACGATTATCTTTCACATTGGCAAAACGTTCTGGAGTGGCTCCCATCCAGGATCCAATAGCTGGGTGATGCCAATAATACACAAAAGCAGTTGGATATAGCAATGCCAAATTTCGAAAGGTTTGTGCCGCATTTTTGTCCAATGCATTCACAGTCAAAACTCTTGAAACAACTACTTTTTTGAGATATGAATTTTCAAATTCATTCAATGCAGATTGAACCAATGCAACAAAAGGATTTTGATTTTCATCGAGAACAGTTAGACCCGAACCAATTACCTTATTTTCTGTGGGCAAATCGAAACGTTGACTATAGGTACTGGGGATGTAGGAAAAGATATCTGTATGAGCAAAAGGAGCCATCAAGAACCCAGCTTCAGAAAAGTCTGAGGTTGTGTACAACTGATCATCTTTTTGATAATACAGGTTTACCTCCTGTACATTCGGAAGTTTGAATGCAACAAAAGGCTGTTTATTTTTAGTTAGGGTATCTAATGCTTCGAGCATTTATTTTTTGGGTAAAGTTAGGGTTGTTAGTTTGCAACTTGAAATTAAATCTCCAGCCTCATTGGTGACTTTTATTTCCCAAATTTGAGTAGTTCTTCCGTTATGAATAGCTTTGGCCTTAGCATAAACAAAACCTTCGCTTATACCCTTCAAATGGTTTCCAGACATTTCAATCCCGCGAACCATTGGGTTTTGTGTTTTATTAAATAAGTAAGCAGCTGCACTTCCAACACTCTCGGCTAACGCAAAAGTTGCTCCCCCATGTAAAACACCATCGGGCTGGTGTAATTTAGGTGTTACCGGCATTCGAGCTACCAAAAAATCAACTCCAACATCAACAAAATCTATTTCCAAGGTTCGCATCAAAGATTCCTTCTCCGATCCATTCATCATTTTCAATACCTGCTCTTTTTCCATAGGCGTAAAAGTAATTAAAAACTAAAAAACAGTTCTCGGGCTTTGAA
>CBFHHG010000045.1:2058-9575 GCA_965655585.1 Candidatus Arcticimaribacter sp.
CATCATTTTCAATACCTGCTCTTTTTCCATAGGCGTAAAAGTAATTAAAAACTAAAAAACAGTTCTCGGGCTTTGAAATTATTTAATTAATATATTGTAGTGTATCTTATAAATTTGAAAAATGAAAACGATTTATCTTCCACTCTGCACATTCGTTTCTCTTCTGCTTATAAGCTGTTCCATTACTAAGCTTCAGCAAAAAGGAAATGTACATCCAAAAGAATTTACTTTCGAGACTTCATTCACTACTCAAAAATCAATATTGATTTTACCTTTTAATCTTAATGGAATAACTAAAAACTTTTTATTTGACACAGGTGCAGATGTAAGTTTAATTCAACGGGAGTATCCCTTGGGTAAAACTCGAAGCATAAGCGGTGCTTCGAAACGAAAAATGAAGTTCGGGGAAGAATATGTGAAATCGCTAAAAATTGGTACTGTAGAATTCAAAAACACCTTTGCATTAAATGGCGACTTGGATGGGTTAAAACAACAAATCTCAGATTTTGGCGGAATCATAGGGCAAACCATCATTAATAAAGCAAATTGGCAGATTGATTACCCAAATAAAAAATTAAAAATTTCAAACAAAGATTTTACTGACACTACCTTTCAGGCGATTAAGTTTAAACGAATAGATGGCGCTCCTTACACCTTTATAACAATCAAAGGTGTAAAGCATAAAGTGATCATTGACTTAGGATCATCATCCGAGTTCAACCTTCCCGAGGGATCCAAACTTGCCAAGCAACTCCTTCAGGAATATAACTTTAAAAACAATGAGAGAGCGCGTTATACCATTGGTGGAATTGAAACAATAACAGAGCAAATTGGTGTTATCCCACTAATCAAAATAGGGGAAATTGAATTTAAAAACGTGAAGACAAGTATTAACGTCTCTAGTCAACCGCGGATTGGAAGTGCTTTTTTTAAAGACTGTGTTGTCTACATTGACAACAGCAACAACCGCTACAAATTAAAAAAGTAATAGAACGAAAGATTAAAATAAGATTCTAAAGAAATCCCTAACTTGTTTTTTTTAATAAAATCAATGAACAAAATACACACCATCCTATCGATTGTCTTTCTGAGCCTTCTTTCGTGTAAGGACATGCCTGAACCAATTATAAATACTACTGGAGTTTCCTTAGACCTTGCCCAATACCGTGCAGAACAAGTATCGAATGTGGTCTATGATTTAAGCTTTTTTATTCCTGAGCAAAAAGAACAACCCATAACTTCCAAACTTAAGCTTACAGCAATTATTGCTGACCTAACAAACGCTTTGTATTTGGATTTTAAAGAAGATTCGAAAAACCTTCAATATCTTTCGGTAAACGGACAAGTTGTTGATATACAACATGAACTAGAACATCTGATCATTCCACAAAAGCATTTAGTTTTAGGACAGAACCAAATTACAATTGATTTTATAGCAGGTGATTTATCCCTCAACCGAAACGATGATTATCTCTACACTCTTCTAGTCCCCGATCGGGCAAGAACCCTATTTCCATGCTTCGATCAGCCCGATATTAAAGCTAACTATAACCTTAGCATTCGTGTACCAAAAGAATGGACGGTTTTGGCTGGAGCTTCCCTAAATACACGGGCAAACGACGGTGTCAACTCAACCTTTATCTTCAACACAAGTGATTTAATGAGTACCTATTTATTTTCTTTTGTAGCCGGTAACTTTCAACAGGCCGCTACTACTGGGGAAAAACGTTTTATGAATTTACTTTATCGAGAAAGTGATCCGACGAAGACTACCCGAAGTATTCCCTCTCTTTTTGCTATCCATCAGTCCAGTTTGAATTATTTAGAAGATTATACGGACACTGCTTATCCATTTCAAAAATTCGACTTTGCCACCATTCCTGGTTTTCAGTATGGAGGAATGGAACATACGGGAGCCATTCAATACCGTGAATCGTTTTTGTTTTTAGATGAAAGTGCTACCCAGACACAAGAATTGTCTCGGGCAAAGCTTATTGCGCACGAAACTGCCCATATGTGGTTTGGAAACTTGGTTACCATGGAATGGTTTACCGATGTTTGGATGAAAGAGGTTTTTGCAAATTTCATGGCTGGGAAAATTGTAAATCCACTTTTCAACAGCATCAATCACGACCTACAATTTTTGACAGCCCACTACCCTAGTGCTTATGGTGTAGATCGTTCACAAGGCAGTAATCCCATTCGGCAGGATCTAGATAATTTAGAACATGCAGGGTCGCTTTACGGCAGTATCATCTACAACAAAGCTCCCATTATGATGCGCCAATTGGAGTTGGCACTTGGGAAAGAGGCATTTAAAGAAGGTGTTCAAACCTATATTAAACGGTACAGCAATAGCAATTCAGATTGGAATGGATTGGTCTCTATACTTGATCAAAAAACTGATTTAGATCTAAAGCAATGGAGTGATGTTTGGGTAAACTCAACTGGACGCCCCGTTTTTTCAGAACAAATAACCTACGATGAGAATCAAAACATAAGCAAATTCAATTTGATACAAGATGCAGAAGATGGAACAACTAAGATTTGGCCGCAGGCATTTGAAATTGATCTTGTTTATGCAGATCATATTCAAAAAATAGCAGTTACTAGCAACAGTAAAAAGATTGAACTAACCGAAGCAATTGGTTTCAAAAAACCCAAAACCATAATCTATAATAGCAATGGATTTGGGTATGGTATATTTCCAACCCATAAAAAAAACTTAGAAGTTTCCTTTGGACTTAAAAGTGAAGTTTCCAAAGCCCACATTTACCTCAATACGTACGAAAACTTAGTCCTTGGTAACGGCAATGTAATGCGGACCTACCGCAGTTTTTTAAAAGGCATTGAGCTCGAATCTAATGAATTGATTTTACGGTTATTAACCAGACAAACCCTAGCTGTGTTTTGGTATCATTTAAGTAGTATTGAACGCGCTGAATTACTACCTCAATTGGAAACTGTTCTTTTAAAACGAATGAATTCAGTAGCATCCAAGAACATTAAAAAAACACTTTTCAATACCTATCAGTCTATAGCCTACTCGCAAGAAGGCCAAGCAAAACTATTTCGGATTTGGAGTGAAAAAGATCAATTCGAAAACCTAATATTGAATCAAGATGATTATACACGTTTGGCTCAGACCTTAGCACTTTATGGGCATCCAGAAGCAGCGGTCATTTTAAAACAAGCTAAAGCAAAGCTAACCAATCCAGATAAGCGGGAACGTTTTGATTTTATAGCCCCTGCACTATCTAATGATTCAGAAATACGAGCTGCATATTTCGAAGCCTTCCGGAATCCTGAAAATAGAGCAAAAGAAAGTTGGGTTCAAACAGCAGCTGCCTATATACATCATCCGTTAAATCAAAAGGAATCTATTCGTTCGCTCAACATTGCTTTAGAATTACTGGAAGAAATTCAACAAACTGGTGACATTTTCTTTCCAAAACGATGGTTAGATGCTACCCTTGGACTTTACACCTCCGAAACAGCTTATGATCTTGTCGTTACTTACTTAGAAAATCACCCCAACATAGATGCCAATTTAAAAAGAAAATTGCTTCAAACATCTGATTTACTCTTTAGAAAACATGCAGAGAAGTAAAATGAAGATGCTCATGAAACTGTATCTTTGACGGATTCCAAAAACTTATTCATGGCTAAATCAAAAAAAACTCAGGAAAAATCAAGATTGCATCCGCGCAACAAAAATCGGGAGCGTTATGATTTAAATGCATTAATTGAAACAAAGCCTGAATTGAAAGCCTTCGTTAAACCTAATAAATACGGAGATGATTCGATAGACTTTGCCAATCCGAAAGCAGTTAAGATTTTAAATAAAGCTCTGTTAAACCATTATTATGGAATAACACATTGGGACTTTCCAGATAGTAACCTCTGCCCTCCTATTCCGGGAAGAGCCGATTATATTCATTACCTCGCAGACTTGCTTTGCGAACACAACTTTGGCAGAAACCCCAAGGGATCAAAAATTAAGTGCTTAGATGTTGGTGTCGGGGCAAATTGTATTTATCCAATTTTAGGTGTTACCGCTTATAACTGGAACTTTATTGGATCTGACATTGACCAGCAATCCATATCCAATGCAGAGGAAATTGTAAAAGCAAACCCCAGTTTAGTTGGCAAAATAGAATGCAAACTTCAAAAAGATTCTAAAGCAATTTTCAGAGGAATCATAGGAAGCAAAGATGTAGTGGACCTTACATTGTGCAACCCACCCTTTCACGAGTCTGAAGAAGCAGCACAAAAAGGAAGCTTAAGAAAAGTGCAGAATCTCAGTGGGAAAAAAATAAAAGCAGCTGCTCTAAACTTTTCTGGAGTTAGCAAAGAACTCATTTATGAAGGTGGTGAAGTTAAATTCATTTCGAATATGGTATTGCAGAGCAAAACCTTTGCAAACAATTGTTTCTGGTTTACTACACTGGTTTCCAAGCAGTCGAATCTTAAAGCTATTTATAAAGCCTTAGATCAAGTTGGAGCATTTGAAGTTAAAACCATTCCTATGGGAACTGGAAATAAGGTAACTCGAATTGTTGCTTGGACCTTTCTCACTAAGGACAAGCAAAATGAATGGAGCAAAAGTCGCTGGAAGTAATTCAAATTTTCGAATTGGTTAAAACAAAAAAAGCACCGCGATTGCGGTGCTTTTTACTATATAAGAACGGCTGTTATTCTTTAACTTCTTCGAAGTCAACATCCTGAACATCATCTCCTCCGGTGCCTTCGGCAGCTGGCTCGCCTTGTGCATCTGCTCCTGGTTGAGCAGCTCCATCGGCTTGTGCTTTATACATTTCTTCAGAAGCATTTTTCCATGCCTCATTGATTTTTTCTAAAGCAGGCTCTGTAAGTGCAATATCTTTAGCTTCGAATGCTTTCTTCAATTCTTCTAAAGCCTCTTCAATTGGTTTTTTCTTATCATCAGAAAGTTTTTCACCAAACTCTTTCAATTGACTTTCAGTTTGGAAAATCATTTGATCAGCACTGTTGAGCTTATCAACTTGTTCCTTCGCAACTTTATCAGATTCTGCATTGGCTTCAGCTTCTTGACGCATTTTTTGGATTTCTTCTTCAGTTAAACCAGAGGAAGCCTCAATACGAATGTCTTGAGTTTTGCCTGTTGCTTTATCAGAAGCCGTTACTTTAATGATTCCGTTGGCATCAATATCAAAGGTAACTTCAATTTGTGGGGTTCCTCTTTTAGCAGGAGGGATACCATCTAAGTGAAAACGACCGATGGTCTTGTTGTCCGGAGCCATAGAACGCTCTCCTTGGATTACGTGAATCTCAACTGAAGGCTGATTGTCAGCTGCAGTTGAAAATACTTGCGATTTTTTAGTTGGGATTGTTGTATTTGACTCAATCAATTTGGTCATTACACCACCCATTGTTTCAATTCCTAAAGATAGAGGAGTAACATCCAAAAGTAAAACATCTTTTACATCTCCAGATAATACACCTCCTTGAATTGCTGCACCAACGGCAACAACTTCATCAGGGTTTACTCCTTTCGATGGTTTCTTACCAAAGAATTTTTCAACTTCTTCTTGAATTACAGGAATACGAGTAGATCCACCAACTAAAATAATTTCGTCAATTTCAGAAGTTGTTAAACCAGCATCATCTAAAGCTTTCTTTACAGGAGCCATTGAACGACGAACTAATTCATCTGCAAGTTGTTCAAATTTAGAGCGTGTAAGGGTTGTTACCAAGTGTTTCGGTCCTGAAGCAGTAGCCGTTACATAGGGTAAATTTATTTCTGTTTGTGGGGAAGAAGAAAGCTCAATTTTTGCTTTTTCAGCAGCTTCTTTCAAACGTTGAAGTGCCATTGGGTCTTTACGTAAATCAATATCTTCAGCTGCCTTAAAGTCATCTGCTAACCAATCAATTAATACTTGATCAAAATCATCTCCTCCAAGGTGTGTATCTCCGTTTGTTGATAGTACTTCAAAAACACCATCTCCTAATTCAAGGATGGAGATATCGAAAGTTCCACCTCCAAGATCATAAACAGCAATCTTGCGATCTGCACCGTCTTTTTTATCTAAACCATAAGCCAATGCAGCAGCAGTAGGCTCGTTGATGATGCGTTGAACCTTAAGTCCAGCGATTTCACCAGCTTCTTTAGTAGCTTGGCGCTGTGCATCGTTGAAGTAAGCAGGAACAGTAATAACTGCTTCTGTCACATCATGTCCTAAATAATCTTCTGCAGTTTTCTTCATTTTCTGAAGAATCATAGCAGAAAGTTCCTGTGGCGTATACAAACGGCCGTCGATGTCTACCCTAGGGGTATTGTTATCACCTTTAACAACTTTGTAAGCTACAGTTGAAGCTTCTTTTGAAGATTCAGAATATTTATTCCCCATAAAACGTTTTACCGAAGCAATCGTTTTTGTTGGGTTAGTAACTGCTTGTCGTTTTGCAGGGTCACCAACTTTAATTTCACCACCTTCAACAAATGCAATTACGGAAGGAGTTGTTCTCTTTCCTTCAGCATTTGGGATCACTACAGGTTCATTCCCTTCCATTACAGAAACACATGAGTTGGTAGTTCCTAAATCAATTCCAATTATTTTACTCATTTCAATATATTTTATTTTCAAAACTTATAGTCAAGTAGTATGCCACATCAAAAAAACTGACAGGCTGTCAGCGTCTTGAACCGAAATACGCCAGCTACTGCTTTTATTGAATCCTGAGGAATATGATTTTACGATCAAACTCAAAAGAAAAAGAGTACATTTGATAAAATTATTTGAAAGATGTCAGCATCAAAAAAGACTTATAACAGAGTAACGACCCACTCGCTCTTGAAAATGAAAGCGGAGGGAGAAAAAATTGCCATGTTAACGGCCTATGATTTTACACTAGCTGGCCTTGTTGATCAAGCGGGTATTGATGTGATTTTAGTTGGCGATTCAGCATCGAATGTAATCGCTGGCCACGAAACCACACTGCCCATTACTTTAGATCAAATGATTTATCATGCAAGTGCTGTTATTCGGGCTGTAAAAAGAGCTCTTGTTGTTGTAGACCTTCCCTTTGGCACTTATCAGGCCGATTCTAAAGAAGCACTTCGATCTGCAATTAAGATCATGAAAGAATCGGGCGCACATGCTGTAAAGCTAGAAGGAGGTTTTCAAGAACGATCGTCTATTGAACGTATTCTACAAGCAGGTATTCCCGTCATGGGGCATTTGGGCCTTACCCCACAATCCATATACAAATTCGGAACCTACACGGTGAGAGCAAAAGAATCGGCAGAAGCACAGCAGCTTATAAAGGATGCCAAAATGCTAGAAGAAATTGGATGCTTTGGCTTGGTATTGGAAAAAGTACCCGCTCATTTGGCTGAAAAGGTTGCTTCATTGGTGTCCATCCCAGTAATCGGCATTGGTGCTGGAAATGGTGTCGATGGACAAGTTTTGGTTCTTCACGATATGTTGGGAATGAGTAAAGAGTTCAGTCCTCGTTTCTTAAGACGTTATTTGGAC